>NZ_JBVBUV010000002.1:0-140920 GCF_057445395.1 Litorivivens sp. | reverse complement strand
CGGTTGGCATTAACATGGCGACAAAGCCTCGTTGCGTGATGACTGGATGTCCGCTAGAGCGGCTGGTGTATTATCAAGCATTAAAACACATGAATTAACCTGCTGGTAGCGGTTTTCTTGGCTTATTGAGAAATTGTAGTTTGTTTTTGACATTGGAATAGCGGGCGGTAGCGCGAACCAACATACCTTAAGCGCAGCTGCACCAATTTCTCTGGGAATACGGTACGTTGGCAAATAGGCGAGAAAACGCTGAATTTTTTGTGTGGCCCATCGTTCGCTTGGTTGGGCCTGTGTTGGCGCGGAGAACCTGGCAAGGGAGATTCAGTGCGCCACACTAAAATGGCCGCTCGAAGAATGGCGTTTAGGTCTATGGTGCGGCTTAGGTGTATTCTTTACGGAGCATTTCCGCTGCCTGACACATTGATTTTAGCTTGTTGAAAGCAAATTCGCGTGGCAGGAACCACATGCCGCAGTCTGGTGCCAGGCTAATACGCTCTTTCGGAACCACTTCGAGTGCTCCTTTAACCATTGCGCAGATTTTCTCTGGCGTTTCTACCTCGCCATCTGGGTCAAGGTTGAGAACCCCAATTGCAACGGGTTTGTCGCGCACAGATTCCAGAAAATCCGGTGTATGGCCCGGTTGGGCATACTCGGTGTGAAGGGCGGTAACATCTGATTGGGCGATCAGGCCGACTGCCTTCGGATAAATCGGGCTGGGCTCCTTCAGTGCGATATTCTTGGAATAGCCATAGCACACGTGCACGGAGCTCATGCAGTTCACGCCACGTACCATGCGATTAATTGCTTCTACGGCAAAATCTTGGCATTGGCTAAAGCGAAAGTGCACTTCTGGCTCATCGATCTGGATCAAATCGATTCCGGCATCGGCCAGTGCGCGCATTTCCTGATTCAGGGCATCGGCAATGGCGAAGCACAATTCGGCTTGGTTGGCATACACGCCAGTGTCCACAACACGGTAAGACAGAGTGACTGGCCCGATAACAGTGATTTTTGTACGTCGATCAGCATATTGCTTGAGGAAAGCCACATCACTCACAACCATCGGGCCGGGCCAGGAGATCTTTTCTCGCACGGCAGGAAACAGGACTTTCGGCGATGCTTTCGCAGTGCTGTCTTTATTCAGATCTGCACCGACGTTGGTCGCCTGCTGTTTCATCTTTAGATGTTCGGTGATGTCGTTGTGGAAGTTGGTAAATTCGGCGGGATTTTCCTGGTCTAGCCCACCTAGTGAGTAAAAGTGCCCGCTGAAGGTCTGTCGCCTAACTTCGCCGTCAGTGGCGAAACTCATACCGGCGCGGTTTTGATCATAGATGGCCAGCCGTACTGCATCGTCAATTGCCATGGTGCGGTCCGCTTGCGGAATCTTCCACCAGGTTCCTTCTTTCGCGTATACCTTGCTGTGATCTGCTAGCCAGGCCGGCTTTACATAACTGCCGACGAGCTGAGTTGAAAATAATTCATCACTCCACATGTTTATCTCCTTGTCGATTACGGGGCTTACTTAACCACACTGACAAAACGATTGTGACTTTCAATAACTGGCAGGTCGGCAGCTTGGGTATTGCGCCAGCGGTCACCTTCTTGCGGCAACATCACTGGGATACATTGCACGATTGGGTAGTTCCGCTTGCAGTCGCTGCAGCTTAGCCAATCCTTGCGTATTTCTACAAGGGCGCCTGCTTCTTGCGGCGCACAGTGTGGGCAGCGCAGGAGTTCGAGGTATTCGCTATCGATCATGATGTCATCTCTTTTTGTGTTGTTGGCTGGATGTTTTGGGGAGATTCGCCATCGCGGGCGCCGGCTTGCAGGCCTTCGATTGTTACGCCACGCACCACTGCGTAGCACAACACAATCATTGCTGCCTGCAGCAGGAATATCAGGGCGAAAGCCTGGTTGGCCGCTAGAGCGTCACTCTCTACAAAGGTGGAGTAGAGCGCGCCACTTACTGTGAAACTTAAAAAAAGCCCGATAACTTGTCCGAGGCTCCACAGGCCCAGATATTTGCTCTCTTGGCCCGGTACAGTCATGTCAGCCATAAAGCTGATGGACGGGAACACATACAGTCCGAGAGAGAAAGCACTCAGGCAATAGAAAGCGTAGAACAGTGTCAGGTTTTGAGCGTAGGCAGCCCAGCCGAGCAGCAAGAACCCAACAATGGAGAGTACGGCGCCAAGTAGTAGAAGTTTTTTTCCTAGATTGAAGGGGAGCGTTTTTTCATTGTCGGGATCTGTGCTGGCTGCCAGACGCCTCTTTGCAGTTACGCCGACAAAGATGCCGCAGGCCGCCATGCCCACTGTTTGCAGCCCGTTGTAGAGTCGCTGGAATATGGTTGCTTCGCCGGCGGCCATACCGAATAGGTCGCCAGCCCAGATTTCCTGCAGCATGTCCTGGAGAAAAACGGAAAGTAGGCTGAAAATGATGAATACAAAGAACAGCATGGCCTGGCGGTTGTAGCTAATCACAGCCAGTGATTCTTTTATGGGTTCTAGCATTTTGACCTGTTTTGGTGGGTTGTTTTTGATATCAGCTAATTGCTGTGCGGTTAGTCGCGTTTCAAGCCCCCACAAACCCAGGATGGTAATGCCGACCATAATAAGCGGAGACAGGCTGTACATTGCCTGCATGGCATCGTGGCTGTATACGGGCATCAAAAGCGCGAAAATCCAGGCCCAGAACGCCATCGACAAAGCCTGTACTGTCCACGTAAGCGTTACAACGCGAGACCGGGTTTCAGTTGTTGTCACGTCATTCAACAAATCCAGAAACACGTTGGCCTGTGTGGCAATACATATGCCGAAGGCGCAGAACAGCAGCAGGCACTGTACCCAGGCCAGGGGATTGCCAGCCTGCATTTCCAGAAGTACACCAGGCATAAAGGGAAATGCGAGGCTGCCGAGCAGGGTGCCAATAATCATGTACGGTGTGCGGCGGTAGCCGAATATTGGCCAGCGTTCACACATGCGACCAATGATTGGCTGGATCGGGCCAAACAGTGTGTATACACCGATAAGGAGGGCAATGGCTGCCGCGGGTAAACCCAGATCACTGACGGCAACGCGGTTAAAGCTGGTCACTACAAGGCAGAAGCTCCAAGCAATGGCAATCTTTTGCAGGGTGAATTGCAGCTTCGCTCGATTTTCACTAACAGTCATGATTGGCCTCCTTTATACAGCTCCTGATGCCGTAGCTGTGGGTACGGCATCGAAGCAGCGATGTTTAACGCGAAGCAGGAACCAGAGGCTGCTAAGCGTTATTAGGGCTTCTAGTGCGAAGATGGCAGCAAATCCGTTTGACGGATACATCAGCCCACTTTCAATGAGCGCGGTGACTAATTGACCACTGGCAATGCTGGAGAAGCCGCTGGCGAAAGCTATGCTCATACCCCAAATGCCAATATAGGCGCCGCGCTCGGCGTCGGTTGAAAACTCCATCATGCTGGTCAGCGTACCGACCAGTGCCAGGCCGTTGGAGAACCCCATCAGGATGAGAGATACATTGACTAGGTCAGAGTCTGCTTGTAACGAACCGTAAGCGAGTAGGAATAGCGCGGCGCCGATTCCAGAGATGCCAATAGTAATTGCTGTGCGCTTGTTCATGCCGCCGCGAAAAACCATTGCGCCCATGGCAAACATTCCCGCTATGGCGCCCGATCCCCAGATTTGCTGAAAACGGCCGGTTTCACCTACTGTCATGCCTAGCACCTGCGCGCCGAATACCTCAATGATGTTGTTTTGCAGGCTATAGCCGAACATGAACAGAAAGATGTAGCAGAAGAAATTTCGTACGGCTGAATCTTTTGAACAGGCGACAGCAAATTCACGAAGGCTTGCGTGGGGTTTTTCAGTATGGCTTTTACGAACTGCGCGACGATGCTTTGAGTGTGGCTCAACGCCCAGAATGCCGAGGAAAACAAGGCCACCTACGACCGGAATCGACAATATATACAGCGATTGCATCTTGGCGTGGTCATAGTCTGGCATATAGCTGCGGATAAAAACCAGTGACAGGATCATTCCGAGAATCATCATGGTCCAGATCAATGCCGTGACCAACCCGCGTGTGTGCTCGGGCATCACCTCCGCCACCAGCGCCAGATGGTTGGATCCAGCCATGGAAAAGCCGATGCCAAAGAGGGTTAATACCAGAAATCCGGCAGTATAACTTGCGTAGGGGAACGCGATGCCAAAGATACTGTGAGGGTCTTGTGACATAGGCAAGACGATGGCGGGAAGAGCCGCCACAGCGCAAGCTGACAGCAGCATGCCCAGAAATACATAGGGGCTGCGGTGACGCCCTAAAATAGGAATTCGATCGGCCAGTCGCCCGTAGACAACCTCGAACGGCGACAGGAAGTGGTAGAGCCCGAGCAGGGTGGTGACCAATGCTGCCGTGATACCTAGCTCGTAGATCGCGATGCGATTGAAATTGCTAGTCAGTAGTGCGAACAACCAGCCCGCTGCCGCACGTGGAAGCGTGAGCTGAAAGGCTCGGATTACCAGTAGTGCTCCGGTCGGCGAGCTCATGGTGCTACGCTCCCATACCGCGAATTGGGTAGAGCATAAATTCCCATTTAACGTCTTCTACCCGATCCAAGTCGTCGAACTCGGCCTTAGCCCACGGGGTTAGACGCTTCATCAGTGCTTCTATCTGACCGCTGCTCAGGCTCCACGTCTCGTTGTGAGTGCCTTCTGACATGCGCTGCAGAATTGTCGCAGGAGAAACCCGTTCAACCCACTCGCAGGCTTTGATCGGACGCTGCATCTGCCAGCCTTGCTCCTGAAGAAACTGAAAAAGGGCCGGACCGGCGGCATCGGTGGGGCGCATGTCGGGTGCAATTTCGCCGGTGATCAAACGTGACTGACTACGCATGCGACCCGCGCAGCTTTCTTCGTCTAATACATCGCGACCTATCAGGAATACGCCTTCTGGTTTGAGGATACGTCGGGCTTCCAGCAGAGCATCACGCCACTGTTCGATCTGATGCAGAACATTGGTGGTAATGATGGCGTCGAAAGTATTGTTGGCAAAAGGTGTTTGCAACACGGTACCGGTTGCCAGTTTCATGGGGGTGTTGCGATCGTCGGCCAGGTCTTTCGCCGCTTTCAGCATATGATGCTCTATGTCCATAGTGACCATTCTGGTATTGGCTGCAATCGGCACCGAAATTCGACCAGCACCACCACCAAAGTCGAGCATTCGTGCATTGGGTCCAGCAATATCGGCAACCGATTTACCAAGGTCAGCAGCAGCGTCCAGGGGAATGAAGTTTATGTCATTGTAAATGGCCGCTACTTCAACGTAGGACATTTCGTTATAGGCTTTGCTCATTTCTATATCCTCTGCGATGCAATCCGGTGTCGCTTGTTATTAATTAGAATTGATAGCGGGCGCTCAGTCCCCATGTATCTCGAGGTCCCAGTCCAACAATGTATCCACTGAAGGAGGGCAATACGAAAGTGTTAGCCACGTATTGAGTGTCAAAGATATTTTTTCCCCACAAGGTCAGGTCCCAACTATTTCTCGACAAGCTGACCGACAAATTGGCAACTGTTCGATCGCCGTTGTGTCCGAGGTTTAATGGTGTCGCATACATTTTGGAACGGTAGTTGGCGGCCAAACGGGCATCCAGAGACCAGCCTGCAATGTCGCCGCGGTAGTTGATCCCCAAAGAAGCCTGTTGTTTAGATGCCCGTTGCAGCATGTTGCCACTGACGTCGCCGTCTGCCGGACAGGTTTGATTGTCACAACCGTACGCGGAATTGGTATCGTTTACGGCCGGTGAGTATGCAGCGTTGGTAAAGGTTGGGTTGTTGTACGTGTAGCCGGCGTCGACAAACCACTCGTGGGTAAAGTAGTACACGCTTTCCAGCTCCACGCCGTAAACCTCTGCGTCACCGATATTGCCCAGTACGTCGCTGGCGAATGGGTCGGGGTCGTTGGCTGATTCAGTACCCTGTTGATCACTCCAATCGATATAAAACGCGGCGATATTGAGTTGCAGACTTCCCTCTAACAGTGTGTTCTTGCTGCCGAGCTCAAAGGCCCAGTTTTCTTCTTCGTCATAGGTGGATTGATCTGGATTGATATCCGGATCAATCGTGTTAAAACCACCGGTTTTTACACCTTTGCCGGCGCTACCGTAGATCAGACCTTTATTCCAGATGCTGTACTGCACTGTGAAGCGCGGTGTAAAGTAAGAAAAGTTTTCTTCATCTCGCAGTGCTTCTGGAGCACCAAAACTCGAGGTTTCCTGATGGAAACTCTTTTCTTCCAGAGTGTAGCGCGCCTCTAGTGTCATGGTCAGTCGGTCAGTAAAGTCGTAGCTAACCTCGGTAAACAGAGCGTAGATATCATCTTTGTAGTGTTTGAGGTGACTCTTTTTGCCGTGACCGTTGCCCGGTGGAAGCAGGTTTAGCAATACCGGGTCGCTGGTGGTTACACCGTCTTTACAGTTCGCTTCGCTGTTGCAGGGGGCTATAAACCAGAAAGTGTTCCAGCTTGAATCCTCTACGGCAGAGTAATACAGGCCGCCGCGGAGCTGCAGCGCGCCGCCACTGTCCCAGTTGAGTTGTAATTCATGGGAGCTGGCCTCCAGTATTTCTTCCGGATTGGAGTTAAATACAGTAGTTGGTGTATTCAATGGGAAGATATTGTCGCCTTGCGTACTTTTATAGTCGGCCTGAACGCCTGCGCCGCCACCTTTGTGATCGGCGTAGCCGTAGAGGTAACTTAATTGCAGGGCGTCGGTAGCATCCCAGTCGAGCCGCGCAATCCAGAGTTCAGTGTCGGCTTTCACAGCAAAGCTTCGTGGGTCCACAAGGATGTCTCGATTGAATCCTTGGGCCGCAAGGTCATTCCGGTAGGGTGGTTTGTAATCAAACTCACCGCAGTAGGCGTGAAATCCACTGGTTGGTGTTACGAAGGGGCCGGTTCGCGTGTTGGTGGTGGTATTTAGGCAATTTAAAGTGTTTTCGGGGTTAGAACTATCAACCTGTCTGGCCCCGTCAAGGTTGTAGAAAGGCTGAGGTTCGGCTTTTGATTCATTCTTGAAGTGGGAGAGGTTAATGCTGAGCTGGTCTGTTGGGGTGATAGTGAGTGCCACCGAGTACACCACATCGTCCCAGCCTCCCAATGCGCCATCCGTGTGATCGCCGCTGGGCTTTAAGTTGGCGTATGGATGTTTGTTTTCAGTATGTCCGTCAAAAGTGCTGGTGCTGTAGGCGATGCGCCCCAGGAACCGTTCACTGAAAATAGGGCCGCTGACACTGGCGCTGTAATCCTCGCGCTCACCTGAGCCAAAGGTGTAGGACATGGCACCTGAGAACTCGTGCGCGGGTTTTTTTGTGACATAATTGATCGCGCCGGCGAAGGCGTTGCGCCCATAAAGCGCGCTTTGGGGGCCCTTGACCACCTCCACTCGCTCCATTTCATTCAGGCCCGGATTAATCATGCTTTGACGTTGCAGATAAATGCCATCGAGAAATACCGAGGTATTCTGTTCGCGCGCAGTGGCAAATGTCAGCGACATGCCGCGGATTACAGGGGCTGCAGATAACCCGGATGTACTGTAGTTTTCGAACACCAAGCCTGCGGTATCGCCGGCCAGCTCATCCAGAGAGCGTAAATCCCGGCGTTGCAGTGTGGCATCGTCAAAGGCAGTTACGGCTACCGGAATATCCTGTAGGCTTTCCAGTCGCTTACGGGCAGTCACCAATATCTCTTCCATCGGCGGCGTACCTTTCAGACCTGAAGCCTCTTTGGCTAGCGACGCGGTGGAGCCGGCAACAGCCATAACTGAGGTAACAATGGCCAGGCAGGTGGTTTTCTTTTTCATAGTGAATCAGCCACAATCTATTATTGATTATTATTGCTTATCAACTGTGTACGACATTTCCTAAAAACTGTATATCAATAAATATGAATATACAAATGTTTTTAATCGGGCTTAGGCTTCCTTGGCTTTTCCGTTTATATTGGTGGCTATGAATTTCTCCAATGCCTTGTTTTCTTTCTTTATTTCCCACGCGCGACGCTGTTTACGGAGGTTGCGGTTATGACTATCAAGGACGGCGCTAGGGTTACTGACTTGCCCAGTCGCGTAGTGCAGGAAGCTGCGGGCAGTTCCAACGCCTCACGAGGTGGCGCCAGGGAGCATTCGCAGCAAATCCCCTCACCGCCGATTTTGGCGCTGCTCAAAGCGAGTGCTGACCCGCTGCGTATGCATATTCTCAAAGTGTTGGAGTTTGAGTCGTTTGGGGTACTCGAACTTAGTCAGATTCTCGACTGCAAGCAGTCTGGCATGAGTCACCACCTCAAGGCGTTAGCCGGGGCAGGGCTGGTTACTGCGCGCAGAGAGGCCAATTGGATCTATTACCAGCGCGCCAACGATCCGCTGATGGACGGCTTGTCTAAACTGCAGGAAGCGATTCTCGACACGATGGATCACCTGGCACTCGATGCTGAATTAGAGCAGCGTATCGACGATGTATTGCGCGCACGTACCAAAAATGGCGAAGAGCTGTTTGAAATCAACACCGATGAGTTTCGGGAAATACATGGCCAGATTTCACCGTATTCTGTCTACGGAAAAGGGGCTGCGGACATGCTGGAATTCTGTCTCGACGAACGCGGTGGTTCCGTATTGGAGGTTGGTTGTGGTGAGGGGGCCTTTCTGGCTGAACTTTCATCGCGATTCGATAGCGTATATGCCCTGGATTTGTCGCCGGCGATGGTTGAGAGGGCAAGTGTCTTTGTTGAAAAAATGAACGTAGACAATGTGGAGGTGTTGGTAGGCGACACCAAGAATGCCTGGTTGCGTGATCGGCAATTTGATGTCGTTGTAATGAATATGGTTCTGCATCATGTGTCCGCACCTGCCATGCAAATTCGGGAAGTGGCTGAACTGCTGCGCCCTGGCGGCCGTTTCTTTCTCTGCGATCTGTGTAGTCATAACCAGCGCTCAGCGCGTGAAAATTGCGGCGATGTCTGGCTGGGCTTTGACGAGGATGTGATCAGCGATTGGGGCGAACGGGCCGGGCTCGCGGTGGGCTATCGCAATATTCTGAGTCAGCGTAACGGTTTGAGAGTGCAGCTTAGGGAGTTTATTAAGCAGTAAGCTTGGTCAATGCAATACGCCTTGATATTACTGAGCTGATTGAGGCTGATCTGTGTTTGCAAATCAGCTGATCGCTTGGTCAGCGATTTTAGAATTTGATTGATACTTTGAGGTAGACGCTACGCTCGTTTTCCACTCGCGGCGTACCAACCACTCGGTCAACGTACTCCTCATGTGATTTGTCCAGAAGGTTTTGCCCTACCAGCGAAACGGTCGTTTGATGGCTGAACTGCTTGCTTAGTACAAGATCAAGCTCGGTATAGTCATCAATATCCAAACGCTCCACCCGATCGGCGTATCGCAAGGCGGCGGATATTTCTATGTGATGTGGCAAATCCCAGAGAGAACGAAGGGTGGCTCGATGCAGGGGGCTTTCGCCTTCGGCGTTGCGCACGCTCGGGTCAGCGCTTTGCTGTGGATCGATATGAATCTGTAGATGGGAATAGCTGAGCTCGCTACGCCATGTGGGTGACCAGATGGTCGATATCAACAGTTCGCCACCCCAGCTGCGTGCATCGGCACCGTTGCTGGCCAAGAGCGGCACGGTAAAGGGAGGTGGCGGGTTAGCTGACGGTTCCGGTGTGCCGGGTTCCAGTGTTCTCAGCCCCTGATACTCGTTGTAAAAGAGTGCGAGGTCTATGGTGAGGTAATCATTGAAATACTGTCGCCACCCCAGTTCATTGCTAACCAATTCTTCCGACTCGAAAGATTCGTCGCCACGTATTTCTAGCTGAACATTAGGGCTGAGCAGGTCAAAGCCGATAATTGCGTCGTGCTCGGTACGGCTCGGAGTGCGTTGTGCTTTGGAAATCGCAAACCACAGGCTGCTGGTATTGCTCGGTGACCAGAGGGCGCGAATATTGGGTTGCAATTCTTTGCCGGTGAAATCGTTTTTTTCGATCTTTGCACCGCTCAGTAATCTGAGTGTTTCTGTAGCTTGATATTCATACTGAATAAATCCGCTGCGTACGTCATAGGAGCGTTCGTTTGGGACAAAACGAATGTACTGTTGCCGGAATTCGTCGTTGGTGTAGCGGTAGCTCGCCCCCCAGAGTAGACGCTGGCTTGCGGTTGGTCGAAAGTCGTGTTGGAAGTCCAGCTCGTAGCTGTCGATGGTGAAATCGAAAAACAGATCTTCTCGCTCGCTTCTATCTGCAGCCAATCGAATGGCGATATCAGATTGGGCGTTTATCTTCCTCTCCCATTGACTCAGAAAGTTGACCCCCGAGTAGCTTAATTCTTTTCGGACTCGACTGGTCAGAGAGGGGGAGGAAGAATCTGGCAGTTGCAGTTCTTCGTTCTGCTTTCCTTCGTAAAGGTTAATCTGAACACTTGTTGTGCCGTTCTGCTGTGTTCCAGCATCCCAACGGATGCCAGCCTGTGAGCCGGTCCAGTGGTCGAAATTTTTTGAGCCGTCGGGTCTGATCGCATCGTCGCGTTCGAATGATTTAAGGTAAACGCGGCCGTATTGATTGTCTGCTAACTCTGTACCGTAGCGAAGGTTGGTACTCCACTTTTCTTCATTGCCGGCAGACGCTTCGGCGAGTGTGCCGGTGGTGTCCCTGCTGTGGCTTGTAACAATGTTAATGACGCCGTTAAACGCATTGCCTCCCCAGAATGCCGTGCCGGGGCCTCGTACAACTTCGATGCGATCAATGTCCGGAATCAGGGTATCCACAGTGTCCCAAAACATGCCCACTTTAGCGGGGGAAAACACGCTTCGACCATCGATTAAAATCAGCAGGCGATTGGTAAACAGTCCGCCGTTAAAGCCGCGAATACCAATGCCCCATTTGCCTGTCCCAAAGCGAGTGACTTCAACGCCGGGTACCAGCCTAAGAAGCTCTGGTATGGTAGTGGCGCCCGAACGGCGAATGGTTTCGTTGGTCAGTACATAGACGGCTGCGGGCGATTCTTTGAGGGTTTCGCCTTTACGCGCCGACAAGCTCACATTGACTTCAAGTAGCTGCTCAAGGGAAAGCTCAGCGAGCTTGCGAAGGTCGTGTTCGGCGAATGCAATGGATGGGAATAACCCAAAGGTACCCAAAAGGCATGCAGAGCCTAGTGCAGTCAGCGCCTTGGGTTTGTGATAATTAGGCATTTCGCTCCATGAAACTGGTTTTTCTCGCAAAAATGCTTCTGCACTCTCATTTTTAATAAAGTCTAGTTCAGGAACCTGACTTCGGCGAGAAATCACCTTGCAAGGTAGCAAGTATGTTCATTGCAAGGTTGTGGTTTGGAGGCGGTAATTCCCGGTAGGCGATTAAAATACCTATTTTTTCAGTTACTTGTGTCTGTTTGTTGAGGTGCCACGTCGATTGGTAATCTCTTTTAAGAAAGCGGCGGCGACTGTTTTGAACCGGGCCGCAAGCTTAATTCTCAGGCGCAAAACATTGTGTCGTTATTATCGGGTTTTCATTGATCGATGTTGTAAATAGAAAACCCAGTGGCACGATGATCTGTTGCTGAAAGAAGCGCCTTGGATTGTGCAGATAAACGAGGTGACCCGAATGATGATGCTGGAATGCGACTGAGTGGGCTAATGTGGCGGCGTGTGATAATACGCCGCCCGATAAGAGACTAGCTCGTTGTTGTCAGGATTTCATGTTCTCAGGCCCCCAGAAAGCCCGCATCGAGATCACTTTGCCCTGCGCATCGAACTTGAACACATCAATCACATCGATGGTCATACCCGGCGCGCTTACCTGAAAGGGGAAGGCCACTTCGTCGCCCGCGCAGCGGGGTTCGCCAGATAAGGTAAGTTTTATACCGCTGCCCAGACTGGGCTCATAGAATTTGACTATCGCCTCTATGCCGCGATGTATGTCGCTGCCAACAGGGTCTTCGACAGTTGCATCGGTGGCATACAATTCTCTGATAATGCTCAGATCGCCCGTTGCAAATGCTTCTACGTAACGTTGCACAGCGGTGATTTTGTCCTGGTATTCCATGGTGTTGTCCCTTGAGTTTTGAGCCCAGTATAGGCCCAGAATCACTTAGCAAGAATGACGAATACGGCCAGGCTCAATTCCGCTGCGGTCAATCGATCTTTTTTCTGAGGCCAGATTTAACCGGTCTGGATAAGCCTTCCGAGTCTTTCACTCTGTTGACACAAACCATGGCAGTTGACGAGCTAGATACCCTCTGGCTCCCAAAGGTCTACCAGCAACCTTCCCGTAGAGCCAATCAGCATCAGAAATGATCCGCTGATAAACAGCCAGACCGCGAAGGTTTTGTAGGGTTCAAATTGGGGAAGAAACAGTATGCTGCCCACGAAGAATGTAATATTTCCCAGTAACCCCAATGACAGATGTATCCAGCTGTAATCATTGACGATTGTGCGAATGACATTACTCATCACTTAGCCCCCTCCTGTCTGAAAAACCGCTAGAAGTAACAAATTTCAAGCGCGTTTGTTAAGTTTGCATCTTGTGAATTTTGGGGGCGACGGAGAGGTGTGAGCACTGGGGGGCGGTCTTGCTGTTATTCAGTCTTTCAGTCTTGCTCTGGGCGGCGGGGCCGCTAAAGCCGAAAAAAGTTTGTCAATATTACCCCGTTAATCGCGGCTAAATAGCATCGGTTCGATGCCCTTATTCGTACAATGGCTTTGCGGTCTTTGCTGTGATCACGTGCGCTGGCGAATTCTATAGTCCGCAGGCAATCTGCCGGGCAGTTGCTACACTGTTGAGCAATAAAAAGTAAGTGAGCAAACCTCCGATCAATCTTGTAGGGGAGATGACAAATGACGACCTTCACGCTTAATGGCAAAGAAATGTCGACCGATGCGCCACCCGATACACCGTTGCTGTGGGTAATTCGCGACGAGTTCAACCTCAAGGGCACCAAATTTGGTTGTGGCATTGCCATGTGTGGCGCCTGCACCGTGCACTTGAATGGCAACCCGGTGCGTTCCTGCTCCATGCCACTAAGCGCGGTCAGTGGCGGTGAGGTGCGCACAATCGAAGGCTTGGAGAGCCGGCATCCCCTGCAGCAGGCGTGGGTCGAGCAACAGGTGCCGCAGTGTGGCTACTGTCAATCGGGGCAGATTATGCAGGCGGCGGCTCTGCTGGCGAGAAAAGCCAACCCATCAGACAAGGATATTGTACAGCACATGTCTGGCAATCTTTGCCGATGCATGTCTTACGTGCGTATAAAAGCAGCAATTAAACAGGTTGCCAGCCAGAGCAACAGCACCGTGGAGGTATATGACCCCAAGCGCAAGGCTGTGCTCAATATGGACGACCTGCTCAATCCCGCCCAGAGTACTGAGCGACGCGCGGTAAGGGAGGAGAGCTGATATGACACGGTTAAACAAAGGGGAAGATATTCAGCACAGCCGCCGGCAGTTTCTGGTCGGTTCCGTCGGTGCCGGCTTGGTCATGGCTTTTGCTCCGGCCTTTACTCAATACGGCTCTTTGCTGGCCTCAGAAAAAATTGAAAAGAAGCTGTTTAACCCGACCATCTGGTTTGAGATCAACCAAAGTGGCGACATTCTTGTGAATGTGACCCGGGCCGAAATGGGACAGCATGTCGGTACCGCGCTGGCGCGGATTGTAGCGGATGAGCTGGGAGCCGACTGGAATCGAGTAAGCATTAAACACGTGGATACCGATCCCAAATGGGGCTACATGGTAACCGGTGGCTCGTGGTCGGTGTTTCAATCCTTTATGCCAATGTCGCAGGCCGGTGCGGCGGGGCGGGAGGCCCTCATTGAAGCGGGAGCAGCTTTGATCGGCGTTAAACCTGCAGCGTGCACTACGCAAAACAGTCAAGTGGTGTGCGGCAATCAGTCCATTGATTTCGCTGAAGTGGTCAAGCGCGGCAAGATTGATAAAACCTACTCTGCTGAACAGTTGGAAAAATTCAGCCCGAAAAAGGCATCAAAACGGAGCCTTATTGCCAAACCCGGTAGCGCGCTCGATGTGCCGCCTAAATCTAACGGAGAGGCGCGCTACGGTATCGATGTTGAACTGGATGGTATGGTTTACGCGCGGCCACTGGTGCCGCCTACTCGCTATGGCTCCGAGGTAAAAGCGGTAAACGATAGCGCCGCAAAAGAGGTCAGGGGCTACCTGGGCTACGAAATACTGACGGACCCCAGCGGGTTATTACAGGGCTGGGTGACGGTGCTAGCCGACACCTACTACGGTGCAATCAAGGCGGCGGACAAGTTAAAGGTAGACTACCGCAAAGGCGATACCGCGAAGGTCACTGAGGAAGATTTGATTGCCGAGGGTGAAAAGCTGGCCGCAGATAAATCCGCCGGCGCCTTGTTTGTGGAGCACGGCAACATTGAATCGACTGCCAGTCAAGCCAACAAGTCGATTGAAGGGGTGTACCGTACGTCTTCTGCGCTGCATTTTGCGCTGGAGCCCGTCAATGCCACCGTGGAATTTCGTGATGGTGTTTGTCATGTGTACACCGGTAACCAGTGGCAGTCGCTTTTTATGCCCGTGGTGGCCAAGTCCGTCGGTCTGAGTGAAGACAAGGTGATCATTCACCAGCATTATCTGGGCGGTGGTTTTGGCCGGCGCCTGGCTGGGGACTACATGTTGCCCGCAGCGTTGACCGCAAAGGCTGTCAACAAGCCGGTAAAGCTCGTGTTTACCCGCGAGGATGATTCCCGCTTTGATTGTATCCGCTCGCCCTCGGTGCAGCACTTTTGGGCTTATTGGGACGACAAGAACAAGTTGCAGGGTATTGAACACGCCGCAGCGGCGGGGTGGCCGACAAAAACCATGGCACCGGGTTTTCTTATCGATGCGGTTGACGGCAAGGGCAAAATCGATACGTTTTCTATCAGCGGTGCCGATCACTGGTACAGCCTGAAGAATCACCGTGTTCGCGCGATCAATAATCCCTTGGCGCAGGACACCTTTGTGCCGGGCTGGTTGCGTGCAGTAGGGCCCGGCTGGATTGGCTGGGGTGTGGAATCTTTTATGGATGAAGTGGCCCATACGCAAGGCGTTGACCCGGTGGAGTTTCGCCTGAGCCTGCTGGATGGCAAAGGCAAGAATGCCGGCAAAGCGCCAGAGGCGGTGGGTGGTGCAAAGCGTCTGGCCCATGTATTAAGGGAAGCAAAAGCGCGGTCGGGTTGGGGCCGTAAGTTGCCGAAGCACGAGGGGTTAGGTGTAGCTGTCGCCGCCGGACAGGAACGAACCATGCCAACCTGGAGTGCCTGCGTGGCGCACGTAAAAGTCGATCCGGCTAGCGGCAAGGTCACTGTACTCAAGCTCACTACGGTGATGGATTGCGGCACGGTTGTGCATCCTGACGGGGCCTTGGCGCAAACCGAAGGGGCTATGCTGTGGGGCCTGAGTCTGGCACTGCACGAAGGTACTCGAATCAAGGACGGTCAGGTTGCCGACAACAACCTCAATACTTATACACCATTGCGGATGAACGACGTGCCAGAGCTGGATATCCGTTTTGTAGACAATGCGGAGTTTCCGGTTGGTCTTGGCGAGCCAGGGCTTATTGCTGTAGCGCCGTCCATCGGCAATGCAATCTTTAACGCCGTAGGTGCACGGGTGAGAAACCTGCCCATTACCGCCGATGCTGTAAAAGCTGCTATGACGGGCTAGAACCTTGGTGCCGGTTCTTAGCAGAGTCGGTGCCTGCGCAAGGTGCAGGATTTGCTACACTTCAGGCTGGGCTGGGTTATTCATTGTCAGGTGTCAATTATGAACACGCTATTCGGGTCAGTCAGGTTTGCATTGCTTAGCCTGGTCTTGTTGGCGTCGACTCTCTGGACAGGCGCGCTGGCGGACGAAGGCTCAGCAGGGCCTGTATGGATCGATGTAAGAAGTGTTGAAGAATATCAAGAGAGCCATATCAGCGGCGACACGCGGATTACCCACACCGATATCGTGCCGGAAGTCATGACACTGTTTCCTGATAAAGATACGCCGATCTACCTCTATTGCCGCAGCGGCCGGCGAGCGGGGATTGCCAAGCAGGCACTCGAGGAGGCGGGTTATGTAAATGTTATTAACGCCGGTGGTATTGATGACGCCAGGCAGGCGCGCGACTTGAAGTAATAACCGAGTGTTGACGGTGAGGTTACAGCGCGCGTCAGCGCGCAATTCAATATCACTAGCGCTGCTGCTTTCATGGAGTTTGCTGTCGTGCTTGAACGCTTCCGCGGCGGTGCGCAGTACACCGGGCGACACGCGCCAGGTGGCGCTGTTACACGGTCTTGCCCGCACCGAACAATCGATGGCGGTGTTAGCCGAACGGCTGCGCAGCGAGGGGTTTAGTGTCTGCAACGTGTCCTACCCATCCCGAGACTACCCCATTGTCACATTAGCCCGTGATTATGTGCTGCCGGCGTTGCGGGATTGTTTTCCAGACCCTGCTAAGCCCATACACTTTGTCACTCATTCGCTCGGCGGTATTGTTGCGCGTCAACTGGCAACAATTGACGCCACAATTAACTTTGGCCGCGTGGTCATGCTGTCGCCGCCGAACAAGGGCAGTGAAGTGGTGGACGTCTTGGGAGACTGGTGGCTGTTCGGTGTGATCAATGGGCCGGCGGGGCGGCAACTTGGAACCTCACCAGAGTCGGTACCTAACTCCTTGGGGCCGGCGCCCTTTGAGTTGGGTGTTATCACTGGCAGTCGAACCATAAATTTCATTTTATCCACGCTGATTGAAGGGCGGGACGATGGCAAGGTCTCCATCGAAAGCGCCAAGCTCGCCGGGATGTCGGATTTTATGGTGATGCCGGTAACCCACCCGTTTATCATGCGAGACGACGCGGTGGGTGAGCAGGCGCTACATTTTCTTCACCACGGTGAATTTGCACGCGAGTGATTGGGGGGCTGACTATGGCCAATCTGCTCGTGTGAAATCGAGGAATCCCTGATTGGATGTTTCAACTGCGTTGGGTCAGTTGCTCAATACGCTGCCGCAAGTCGGCACAGTAATGTGGATTGGAGCGCGGCCGGCCCGTGATGAGCCAATGATTGTGGTTGAATCAGCGCAGCTTGTCGCTGGCAGGGGCTTGGTCGGAGATCGCTTTAAAGGGCGCCCCGGCAGTGCCCGTCAGGTCACATTGATCCAGCATGAGCATTTGGCGGTGCTGGCGGCCTGTCTGCACCGAGATTCGATTGATCCAATGCTGCTACGGCGAAATATTAGCGTTGGCGGTATCAATCTGCTGGCACTGAAAGGCAAGCGCTTTCGGGTAGGTGAAACCCTGTTGGAATACAGTGGTCTGGCGCACCCGTGCAGCAAAATGGAAACGTTACTTGGAGCGGGTGGCTATAATGCCATGCGGGGTCACGGCGGCATAACCGCGCGGGTTATAGACGGTGGGGTCATCCATCGCGGGGATGCGGTTGTTTATCTCAGCCAAGATGAGCACCGGTAACCCCAGCTAGCTTAATTGCTGTATCAGTGTAGGATGAAACAACTGACTTTACTGACTGATTAAGACTTATGGCTGAGCAGATCATAAAGATTTCCGACGATTTTCTGAATATCCGTGGTGACTTCAAGATAGGCGGTATACTGAATATCGGTACTCAAGCGTCGCTGGTACGACGCAGCAATGGTGCCTATGTATTACTGGATTCATATGCTTTGAGTGGGGCGATCAAGGCTGAAGTCGATGCACTGACCGAGCACGGTGAAAAGCTGGAAGCCATCATCAATCTGCATCCTTTCCATACGGTGCATGTGGAAGCGGCGCACGCGATGTATCCGAATGCCATGCTATACGGTACGCAGCGTCATCACGACAAATTTCCGGAATTGCCCTGGCAACCAGCGCTGACCGAATCGGCGGAGTTTGCCAATGCCTATGCGGCGGATTTTGAGTTTTCCGTACCGGCGGGTGTCGATTTCATTTCCAATAATGAGAACCTGCATTTTTCTTCGGTGCTGGCCTACCACAAGGCGTCCAGAACGCTGCACGTAGACGACACGCTGATGTACATTCCGTTGCCAGGTATTGTCGGCAAAGTACGCAAACCCAAGGTGAGTTTTCACTTAACCTTGGCAAAAACCCTGGAGAAACGCGCAGGAGCCTGTGCGGATTTCCGTCGTTGGGCCACGCAACTGGCTGAGCAATGGCATGACGCACAACATCTGTGTGCGGCTCACTCGGCAACGTTACTTGATGGTGGCGCGACACCGGGTAGCATTGCAAAACAGGTTCTGGAAGCGCTGTCGCGAGCAGAAAAAACCTTGCGCCGGCACGAGAAAAAATACGGCTAACCTTCCGGCCAGTCGCTGTTAACCTGCGATTGCCAGCGCGGCGCGCGGCGTTCGGCGAACGCACGGCCGCCCTCAATCGCATCGGCTTTGCCCATGGTGTGTTGCAGCCATTGACTCTCTTTGGCATCCATCGCGTCAAGTGACATGCCCAGACCGTCCCATAGCAGGCGCTTGGACATGGCGGCGATTAGTGGTGAACTTTGCGACGCAATTTCGTCGGCAAAACTCAAGGCCGCCGGCAATACCTGTGCAGCGGGCAGAATTTCTCGTGCCAGACCTTTCTCGGCCAACTCGTCACTGGTGAGCGTTCGTCCCAATACAAGCATTTCCATCGCGGCTTCAACGCCTATCAGGCGTGGCAGCAGCCAGTGGGAACAACCGTCGGCCAGGACTCCGCGTCTGGATTGGATTAACCCGTATTTGCTATCGGTCGCTGCGAATCGAAAGTCGCACTGTAATGCCAGGCTGAAACCCAGCCCGATCGCGTGGCCATTCATGGCGGCGATCACTGGTTTGCGTACCTTCCAAGCGGGCAATACAGGACTGGAACTGAAATTGGCACTGTCGTGTGTATCAAAGGTATCGGCACCGCCACTCATGTCTGCACCAGCGCAAAATGCTCGGCCGTTGCCGGTTACCACTACCGCACGAATGCTGTCGTCACGGTCGCACTCCCGGTACCGTTCGCTCCAGAGTTCTCCCATGTCGCCGGTAAAGGCATTGAGGGCCTCTGGCCGATTTAGGGTGATCAGTGCCACATGGCCGTAGCGTTCGAACAATAATGGGGCAGCGCCGGTCATGACATGTCTCGCAGCTGTTTTAGATTCAGTATTTTGCTAAGGTTGGCAGCATTTGCAGCCGGTTACCATGACATTTCTGACAGCCCGGTTGCCCTGTAATTGAGGTGGTCTGTGGCGGTTGGTCGGTTAAGGTATGGTTGGCGTGGTCTGGTTGCGCTGGGTCTCCAGTTACTGCTTTGCCACGCGCCCGCATTGGCCAAGAGTGAGTGTGCCGGTTGCCATGCAGAGCAGGTTGCGCAATGGCAGCAATCGCACCATGCCAAGGCGATGCTCCCGGCAACGAAAGAAAATGTGGCTGCGCAGTTTGATGGCAGCGCGACTCGCTACAACGGCCGCGATTTTCGATTTGTGGCAACGGCGGCCGGCTATCAGGTTCAGATTAGCATCGGTGAGAGCGCAGAAATCTACCCGGTTGATTACACCTTCGGCGTTTACCCGCTTCAGCAGTATCTGGCCCGCTTACCACAGGGGCGCTATCAGGCGTTGCCGGTAGCTTGGGACACACGGCCGAAAGAAGAGGGTGGTCAGCGCTGGTTTGCGCTGGAATCGGATCTCGACTGGGATCACCCGGGTTTTACCTGGAATACTTCTTGCGCTGAATGCCATTCCACTCGGCTTGAAAAAAACTTCGATGCTCAGACCAGAATTTTCAATACCCGGTTCGATGAGATTAATGTCAGCTGTGAAGCCTGCCACGGCGACAGTTCGGGGCATTTGCAGTGGCTGGAGAGCGGGCAGCCAAATACAGGCGGTGCTGGCTTTGCGGCCAGCCTGGGTGAACGGGGACAGTGGCAGTGGCTTGAAGACAGCCCCATTGCCCGTCGCGATTCCCCTCCCACCGGCGCGCAGCTGTCCAGTTGCGCGCAATGTCACAGTCGTCGTCAGTCGGTTGGAAAATGGCATCCGCAGTCGCCTGTGTTTGACCACGCGATGCCAACGTTGATTACGCCGCCGCATTATTTCGCCGATGGTCAGATTCGCGACGAGGTCTTTGTGCTCGGCTCGTTTTTGCAAAGCCGCATGCACGCGGCGGGTGTTGTGTGCAGTAATTGCCATGAGCCGCACACAGCGGCTTTGCGTGCCGACGGTGATGGTGTGTGTACGCAATGCCACAAGGCAGAGGAATTTGCAGCGCGTAAACACCATCAGCATCAGCCTGAATCGGTGAATTGTGTCGACTGCCATATGCCGGCTACAACCTATATGGGAGTGGACCCGAGGCGAGATCATCGCTTTGGGGTGCCCGATCCTGAATTCAGTGCAGCGCTTGGCAGCCCTGACCCCTGTCGCACCTGTCACGCGAAAGCCGGTGCCGAGTTTCTGAGCCAGCGTTTGCCAGGCTTGCCCGGCGCTTCTGCCATGCAGGCGCGTCACTTTGCGCGGGCGCTGACCAAAACGATGTCGCCGGGAGATTTACACCGAATCGACAGCGGCTATTTTCCGCCTATCCGAGAGGCGAGTCTGCTGTCACGTCTTTCACCTGCGGCTGAATCCGAACGCGAAGTGTTACTCGGCAAGCTGGCGCACGATTCGCCATTGGTGCGGGCGGCGGCAGTTCGCCAACTATTTCCTCTCGCGCCAGCCGAGCGTTGGCGTCTGCTTCAGCCAATGCTGTCGGAAACCAATCGTGCGGTCAGGATGGAGCTGGCACCGGTGTTGGCGGGTGCGGTGCCCGACAAAGTTGACGCGCAAACCCGAAAGTTGCTGAGCAGGCTCTTCAAGGAGTATGAAACTCTGATGCTGGCAAACCTGGATAGCCCACAAATGGCAAGCAATTTCGCCAATTACCGAGCGGCACAGGGCAAAGATGCAGAAACCCTTGCGCTGTACCGGCGCGCCATTGAGCTGGATTCGGAGTTCCTTTATCCCTATCTGCAGATTGCGGCTCTGCGACGCGATCACGCCGATGAACGTGAATGGCTGGAGCGTGCCCGTGCCGTGGATCCGCAATCGGGCGAGGCGGCTTATCAGCTGGGCCTTTACCATATTCGGCAAAAAGACTATGGGTCGGCACTCAGGGAATTGGCGCAGGCCGCAGACATGGCGCCACGGCGCAGTGATTTTACGTACACCTACGCCGTTGCGCTTGAAAATGCGGGAGAGCTGGATAAAGCCATTGCGATACTCCGCAGGCTCGAATCTGTCGGTGATGCTTCTGATCGCAGCCGCGACCTTCTCCTGCGCTACTTGCTCAAGGCTGGGCGGGAGGCTGACGCGCAAGCACTGCTGCAGACGTGGCTGGCTGCCGAGCCCGCCAATACAACCGCTCAAACCTGGGCGCGGTGGCTGCACAATCGCCCATAAGCCGTTGAAAGCAGAGCGAGATTAACTTTTGGCGTCATCGATCAAAAACCTGTAACAAACTGTCAACCGGATGTCATTCCCGGTCATTGTCCCCCTGAGTGGCTAGCGAGATGCTTGCAGGTAATGGGCCAAATGGCAGGGGGACATATGCACGCCAAATTTACAGAGGAAGAGCGCGCTTTTCAGCAAAGCGTTCGCGAATTTATGCAGCGTGAATACACGCCTGAACTGGCGGCTAAAATCCGCCACCCGGAATCGTTCAAGGCCGGTATGATCGAGTGGCAGAAAAAACTCGACGCCAAGGGCTGGGCTGCTAACGGTTGGCCGGTAGAACATGGCGGGTGTGATTGGAGCGCGACCCAGAAAAGTATATACGTGAACGAAATGGCTTTTGCCGGTGCGCCCGATGTTGTACCGATGGGCATCAAAATGGTGGGGCCTGTGCTCTACAGTTTTGGTTCCGATGAGCAAAAGAAGCGTTTTCTGCCACCGACAAAATCCAGCGACATCTGGTGGTGCCAAGGATACTCCGAGCCTGGCGCCGGTTCTGATCTGGCGGCACTGCAAACGCGCGCGGTGCGCGACGGGGACGATTATATCGTCAGCGGCACCAAAATCTGGACCACCTATGCCCAGCATGCGGACTGGATTTTCTGTCTGGTGCGTACCAGCAGCGAAGGAAAGCCCCAGGAAGGCATCAGCTTCCTGCTAATCGATATGACATCCCCGGGCATTTCCGTGTCTCCCATTATCTCCATCGACGATGAGCATCATCTAAACGAAGTGAGCTTTACGGATGTACGCGTGCCGGTGGAAAACCGAATCGGTGAGGAAAACAAGGGCTGGACCTATGCTAAGGCCCTTCTCACCTATGAACGCACGGCTCTGTCAGGGGTTGGCTATTGCAAACGAACCCTCAAGCGCATCCGGGAACTGGCGGCCCAGGAAAGTCACGGTGGTCGTCCATTGTTGGCCGATCCCGATTTTCAGGCCCAGCTGGCCGATGTGGAAATGGAGGTTACCTCTCTGGAATATCTGGAGCTACGCGTTTTGAATGCGGTAGACAAAGGGGGGGCTCCCGGCATGGAATCCTCATTGCTGAAACTCAAGGGTTCCGATTGCCAACAGGCGGTACAAACCCTGTTCTGGAACGTGGCCGCAGCCTATGGTGGTGTGTTGCCAGATGAGGATCACGGCATTCATAGCGGCCACGAATTTGGCAACGTGGCACGTCGCGAATACATGTTTGGCCGTGCCACCACCATCTACGGCGGTAGCAATGAAGTGCAGCGCAATATTATTGCGAAATTTGGATTAGGGCTGTAGGAGGTCATCATGGATTTTTCTCTCACTGAAGAGCAGCAACTACTCAAAGACAGCGTGGAGAAATTTGTCGCTAGCCAATATAGCCCGCAGCAGCGCGAACAGTTGTTGCATGCGTCAGCGGCGTTCAGTACGGATCACTGGAAAACTTTTGCCGAACTTGGCTGGCTGACGATTCCATTCAGTGAGGAGCTGGGTGGCTATGGCGGTGGGATTGTCGAGTCTGCGATCGTCATGGAGGCCTTTGGACAGGCGTTGGTACTGGAGCCTTTTGTGGATACCGTATTGTTGTGCGGGCAGCTGCTCGCACGTAGCGGAAATGTTGCATTGTGCGAACGGTACCTCACACCGCTGATGGGTGGCGAGTTGCAGGGTGCGGTTGCGTGGCAGGAAAGAACGACCCGTTGCAACCTGAACCACTGCCAGACCAGCGCCTCGCGCAGTGGCGACGGGTATGTGCTCAGCGGCGAAAAAGTGCTGGTGAGTAATGCCGATGCCAATGTATTGATTGTATCAGCACGTACCGACGGTGATGCAGATGCATCTCAGGGTATCAGTCTGTTTGCCGTGCCGATGGACACCAGCGGTGTTAGCACACAGCGCTTGAAACTGATGGATGGGCGTGAAGCACTCAACGTACAACTCGACAATTGTGAGTTGCCGGCGGATGCCTGCCTGAAAGAAGACGCGTTCCCATTACTGCAATCGGTGGTCGATGAGGCCGTGGTGGCTTTGTGTGCCGAAGCCGTTGGCGCGATGGACTACCTGTATAAAGCGAGTGTTGAATACAGCAAAACGCGCAAGCAGTTTGGTCAAC
Organism: Litorivivens sp.; assembly: GCF_057445395.1. Lineage (NCBI taxonomy): Bacteria > Pseudomonadati > Pseudomonadota > Gammaproteobacteria > Litorivivens > Litorivivens sp. Next base: position 117,318 of record NZ_JBVBUV010000002.1, on the reverse strand, counting down.
CCATTGGCAAGTTTCAGGCGCTGCAGCACCGCATGGTAGATATGTTTATGCATACTGAGCAGTGTCGTTCCATGTTGGTGAGCGCTTTGTGCGCGGTATCTGACAACAGTGACGATAAGGCCCAGGCAATCGCCGCGCTTAAAGCGATGGTGGGAAAATACGGTCGTCGTGTTGCGGAGGAGGCCGTTCAGTTGCACGGTGGGATGGGGGTGACACATGAGATGAATATTGGTCATTATCTCAAGCGGTTGATGATGATTGACGTGACCTTTGGTGACGCATCGATTCACCGGCGTCGCTACTGTACCTTGCGCTATGCGGCCTGATTAAATTCGCCTGCATTGGCAAGTTAGCTGGCAGCCTAATAATTAAAACACTGCGAGGAAGCGAGTATGTCGCTATTTTACAGCTTGACCGATCACCTGGATTTTCATGCCAGTACGCGGGGTGAACTACTGTTGGCCAGCGACGACCGCCAGTCGCTCACCTTTGCCCAGGCCAAACAACGGGTTGACCGCATTGCGGGCGCCCTCGAAGCGTCTGGCATCGAAGCCGGCGATCGGGTGGGTATTCTGGCCAAGAATTCGGTCGATAACCTGTGCACCTTCCTTGCTTGTGCCCGCCTTGGCGCTGTCGCGGTAGGATTAAACTATCGGCTTACCCAGCCCGAAGTGGAATTCATCGCCAGCGATGCGGAAATCAAACACCTGTTCTTTGATGCAGAGTTCGACCCATTGCGGGGAGATTATCTGCGTGCCCAGCCCTGCGTGTGCTACGACAGTGGCAGCCAGGCCCCAGAATTTGTCAGCTGGATAGAGCAGGGCGAGCCGATATGTGAATCGCGAGCCGGCGGCGATGACGTGCTGTTCCAGATGTACACCAGTGGCACGACGGGTTTACCCAAAGGCGTTTTGATTACGCACCGCAATGTGTTGCTGGTGACCTATCAGTCGCCCATGACGACTGGCAAAGGACACCGCGTCGGCGAGAAAGGGCTGGTTGTAGCCCCGCTGTTTCATGCCGTGGGGCTGGTTGGCGCGCTGATGGGGGTGATTTACGGTGGCACAATGCTGATCCATCGTGACTACGATCCGGTGGGTATGATCGAAACTCTCGAGCAGGAGAAGATCAATACCACGGCGGTGATCCCGGTGATGCTGCAGTTTTCGATTATTTGCGTACCTGATATCGCCGAGCGAGATTTTTCCAGCCTCCATACGATCAATTACGGTGCTTCGCCGATCGCGGAAGACCTGCTGCGACAGTGCATGGATATATTCCAGTGTGATTTTATTCAGGGCTATGGGCAAACCGAAGCAACACTGGCGCTAACTTTCTTGACTGCGGATGATCATCGCGCCGCGTTAGCTGATAAACCGCATTTGCTGCGCTCCTGCGGACGTGCAGTATTCGGCACAGAAATCCGGGTGGTAGATGAGCAGGGTAATCCGCTACCGCCGGGCGAAATTGGCGAGATTGTGGCACGTGGTCCGCAATTGATGAAAGGCTATTGGAAGCGCGACGATGCCACTGCGAAAACCATTGTCGATGGCTGGCTGCATACCGGCGACGCGGGCCGGATGGATGAGGAAGGGTATGTCTATATTCAGGATCGGGTAAAAGACATGATCATTTCCGGCGGGGAGAATATTTACCCGGCAGAGCTTGAAAATATCTTGATGGGGCATCCGCAGATTCAGGACGCAGCGGTGATTGGTGTTGCGGACGAGAAGTGGGGCGAAGTGCCTTTTGCTGTGTTGGTGAGCGGTGGGGCTGCTGAGCTGACGCCAGATGAACTGGTGGCGTTTTGCAGAGGTAAACTCGCGGGTTATAAAATTCCGCGACAACTGGCTTATGTTGAGGCGTTGCCGCGCAACCCAACCGGAAAAATCCTGAAGAAAGATTTGCGGGAACTGTTTCGCGAGAAAATGTCGGCCAGCGCCTGATCGCACTGCTTAGAAAAAACGCCGAATTAACGTGGCGCCAAGGATAATCCACAGAGCAATACAGATGATCAGGCTGAGTGGGCCAAGAGGCTTTTCGGTATCACTTTTGTTACGGCGGCTGATATTGGCAGAGCCACAGGCAGGGCAACGACCCTGCCTGAAATTGTGGCCCTGATAGCTGCAATCCTGGCAGCAGTAAGTGGTGGGCATGACGGATTCCTGTTTGTTATTTTTCTGAGACGAACTCACCGTAAACGTCAATGCCGTCCAAGTCTTTGGCAGAGACCTTTCCTTCCAGCATGGGAATTCGAGGTGCAATCGCCTCTAGCATGAAATCCCGAAATATACGGATGCGCGCGGTGGTGCGCAAATCAATATGTGACAGCACCCAAAACCCCATGGGTTGATCAACATACTCACAGGGGATTTTTGTTAACAGCGGGTCGAGCTCACCCAGTCCAGTAGGCAGCTGGGCAATGCCGTGGCCGTGGCGAGTCAGCTCATAAGCTACATTCAGTGAGTTAACGCGATAACGCACAGGCAGCTCCGGAAAGCTTTCTTCTTTCCATTGCGGGTGAGGGCGTCTCTGATCTAGCAACCAGAGTATAGCGCCCACATCTTTACTGCCTTTGGCAATACGCTCCGCAAGTTCATGAGTGGCATAGACCCCATAGGCAAAATCAGCAATTTTCTTGCCCAGCACATTCGGTGGTGGATCATTGGTTACGCGAAAGGCAATGTCGGCTTCATGCACTGACAGATTGAAAGGGTCTTCAGAGGCAATGAGTTCGATAGCTATGTCGGGATATTTTTCGCAGAAGGCTTTTATTCCCGGCTGTAAAACTCGTTGGATCGTGAGATCTACCGCAGTCACTTTGAGGATGCCGCTGAGTTCCTGGCTGTCGGCCAGTACCTGGCGCTGGATGTTGCTGACTTCTTCGGCGATGGATTCGGCGGACTTCAACACTGATTCACCCACCGGGGTAATCAGCCAGCCTGCGGTGGACCGGTCAAACAGGCGCACATTCAATTGTTTTTCCAGTGCGGTGATACGACGCGACACAGTCGTGTGATTAACATCCAGTGAACGCGCGGCCGCAGTGACCGATCCTTCTTTTACTACCGCGAGGCAGTATTGTATGTCGTTCCAATCCAGGTTCTGCATGTCTGCACACCAATTCTGCCAAAACGGCTATTCTCGTGTATGTGTGCACATAGTAACGTGTTCCCCGTGGCAGACACAAGCGCCACTCACACTAAGCACTTGAGGACAGGGACATGAACACATTACTCAAACTGACAGCGACCATCACGACCTCTATTCTGTTGTCCGCACCTGCCATGGCCGGCACAGGTGTTTCTGAAATGGCCAGCATATGTAAGGCCGGCGCGTTGAGCGAATTCGCCAAGGAAGAGCCAACACGTGTGAAGTTTAAAGGCGTGTCAGGCCCGCGGTCAGCGAAACAGGTTCGCCTTCAGATCTTCCCGCAAGCCGGTGGTACTTTTGACGCAACCTGTGAGCTAAACACCAAAACCGGAGAGATTCTCGCCCTGACGCGCCAGAGTTGAACCGAACCATCCAGGAGCTCCCTTACGGAGCTTGGGCAATAGCCCACTCGCAAAGGCTCTCTTCGGAGGGCCTTTTTTGTGCCGGTGAATAGGTGCTATAAGCACAGTGGATAGCGGTGGCGGCCGTTCCTGAGTAGGCTCTATGTGAGCTCTAGGAGGTATCGCATGAAAGACCGTTTCTCCCTCGCGTCAGACAAGTATCAGCAATATCGGCCGGTATACCCAGCGGCGCTATTTACCAAGTTGGCCAGTTTGGCGCCCGGTGCAGACCTGCTGTGGGATTGTGGTTGTGGTACCGGGCAGGCATCGGTGCTGGCGGCCGAGCATTTTCGTCAAGTGATTGCCACCGATCTCAGCCTGCCGCAAGTGGCTCAGGCTCGCCCTTGCGCGAATGTCCAGTATCTGGCCGGCAGAGCGGAAGCAGCGCCGCTGCACTCGGCCAGCTGTGATGTGGTTCTGGTTGCCCAGGCGCTACACTGGTTCAACTTCGATCCCTTTTTTTCGGAGATTGAACGAGTGTTAAAGCCTGGCGGGCTGTTTGTCGCGCTCACCTATAACCTGTTGTCGATTGCGCCGGATATCGATGAGCTGATCCGGGACTTCTACTCAGAGGCGGTAGGGAAATTCTGGGACACAGAGCGTCGCCACGTTGAAAATGCCTATGTGGATATCCCCATTCCGTGGCAGGGGCCAGTGCTAGATGATTTTGCGATGCGTGCCCGTTGGACGCCGCAACACTTGTTAGGTTACTTGCGTACCTGGTCGGCGGTTAAGAATTGTCAGCGTGTTGAAGGCTATGACCCGGTTGCGTTGATCGAGGGCGATGTTATGCGCTTGTGGCCTGAAGGGGAGCGCGACGTGCGTTGGCCGCTCACGGTGATTGTACGCTATCGGCCTTGAATTGGGCGGCTTCCTGGCGTCGGTAGTGGTTGGGCGGCACGCCGGTCCAGTTTCGAAATGAGCGAATAAAGGCGCTGGGCTCGGAAAAGCCCAGCTGATAAGAAATTTCCTGCACGCTGGCGTCGCTTTGCTGCAACAAGTCAATGGCCATATCGCGCAGCAATTCATTGCGAATCTGTCGAAAATCGCAGCCTTCATCGCGCAGTCGGCGGCGCAGGGTTTGCGGTGTCAGCCCCAACGATTCCGAGATCTGCTCGTAGCTTGGGCTGTTAGGCAGGGATTTGCGGATATATCGGCGAATCTGGTCGGTATAGTTCTTCTGGTGGCTGGGCATAAACAACAGGTTGTAGGGCATCTGACGCACCAGTGCTTCGAGATCGTCGTGGGATTTTACAACCGGCAAATCCAGTAACCGCGATTCAAACACCAATTCGCTCTGCGCTTGTTCAAAACGCATCGGGCTGAAAAATAGAAAGTGGTATTCGTCGCGATGGGGTGGCGCAGGATAATGGCATCCCACATAGCTAAGGGGGATGGGGGTGCCCACCAGCCAGCTCATAAAGCGGTGGGTGAGCATCAGGTGCTGCTCCACCACCCAGGGACTAACCGTGCAGCCGGCCTCGGGTTGTATTTGATAATGCGCGTTGCGGCCCGCTTCCTTGAAGTGTGGTTGATAGCCGGTTTCGAGGATGTCGATAAACTGAATATTGCGAGCTATGGCAGAACGAAGGTCTTTTGCCTCCGACACAAACTGGGCCAATAAGCGGTAGGTGCCCAGCTTGAGCTTGCCCGGATAGTGGCCGCAGGCTTCATCACCACTAACTTTCATAGCCGAGCGGCTGAGCTGGGCAAACTGGGCGGGCGATATTCGCGCTTTGTCCTGCTGAATAATATCAGGCGCAAGACCAGCCCGACGAAACAGTTCCGCACGCTGATGCTCCGGGCAATGTGACAGCATTGATCGGACAAAACAGATGGAGATGGTACGGCTGTTCACAGTGGGCAGCGCTCCGAGCCTGATGATTTCACTAAAGTACAGCATCGCCACTTGTAAGAAAATGTCAATATGATGTCAGGGTCTATCATTGTTTGTTTTTGCTGTCAGAGCGACGCTAAGGCCGCAATTTAGAGGCGGCGCCGTGCGCTCGACGGGCGGCTGACCAAGCCTCACTCTATTGTCAAAACTAACTGATTTCAGGAGATATTTATGGATATTCAAGGCAAGGTGGCAATTGTTACCGGGGGCGCATCTGGGCTAGGCGAGGCAACCGTTCGGGCCTATGTGGCGAAAGGGGCCAAGGTGGCAATCTTCGATCTGAATGAAGACCGCGGCCAGTCCATTATTGCTGAATTGGGGAGCGAAAACGTCAGTTTCTACAAGGTCAATGTATCGGATGAGGACTCTGTGCAGGCCGCGATAGACGGTGTAATGAGCACCTATGGCGCGCTTCATATATGTAACAACTACGCCGGTATCGGCAATGCCATCAAAACCCTCAGTAAAAAAGGAGCTTTTCCGCTGGATGCCTACAAGCAGGTGATTGATGTGAATCTGGTGGGTACCTTCAATGTGGCGCGCCTAGCAGCCGAACAGATGGCAAAAAATGACCCATACGATGATGCCAATGCGCGCGGCGTGATTATCAATACCGCCTCGGTGGCAGCCTACGAGGGCCAGATAGGGCAGGTGGCTTACAGTGCTTCCAAGGGCGGTGTGGTGGGTATGACCGTACCGATGGCGCGTGATTTGGCGTCCTACGGCATTCGGGTAAATACCATTGTGCCGGGGCTGATTCACACGCCATTGTTTGAAATGTTGCCGGAAGAAGCTTATAAATCGCTGGAGGCGGCGGTGGTCAATCCCAAGCGACTGGGGCGCCCTGAGGAGATCGCCCATCTGTCGGTCATGATCGCCGAAAATGAATATATGAATGCCGAATGCATCCGTCTTGACGGCGGTATCCGAATGCAGCCTCGCTAACGCAACTAGTTGTTTAAAAATAAAAAAACCGGCGCTAATCAGTGCCGGTTTTTTTTCATCTAACGAGCAGATTTTTCCGTAGAGTGAGATGTGTTTACTGGCAACATGCTATGTGAACCGCTAGCATATGGCGCAGTTTTAATGTGGCTAACCGGGGCGCAGCACCGGGTCATAGTGAAAGCAGGTGTGGAGTGGGCATGGCCGAACAAAAGAAAACGATCGCCTTGACGGTGAATGGGCGGGCCGAGCAGCCGGTCGTCGAACCCGATAAGCCCCTTTTGTGGGTGTTGCGTGACGAGCTGGACCTTACTGGCTCCAAATACGGTTGTGGCAGGGCGCTGTGTGGTGCCTGTACCGTGCATGTAGATGGCCAGCCTACGCGCGCCTGCGTCACCCCGGTAGAGGCCGTCGCCGGAAAATCCGTGACCACCATTGAAGCGCTTGACGAAACCGCTCTGGGTGTCCGCGTGCAGCGTGCCTGGAAAAGCCTGAATGTACCGCAGTGTGGTTACTGTCAATCGGGGCAGATTATGGCAGTGGTGGCCTTGCTCAAGGCGATACCCCGGCCGAGCGATCAGGATATCGACGAGGCCTTGTCCGGGAATATCTGCCGTTGCGGAATGTATCCGCGTATTCGCAAGGCAGTGCACGAACTGGCGGCGGGAGGGTTCGCATGAAACAGAGCAGACTGCCGCGACGCGATTTTCTTCGAGCGACAGCGATAGCTGGTGGTGGCTTGCTGGTAGCCTGCAAATGGGATTCTGGGAGCAGCCGGTCGCGTGATTCGGGCAACAATCCGGGGCGCGGTGGTGGTTCGGAACGCGAACCCGAGCCTCAGCCGGACCCCAATGCTGAGCGTTGGACACCAAACGCCTTTATTCGTATCAGCGCCGACAACTTTGTCACGATCATTGTCGGTGCAGCCGAGATCGGACAGGGCACGATGACGGCCGTCCCGATGATAGTTGCTGAAGAACTGGATGCAGACTGGACTCGGGTGAGTTGGGAGCAATCGCCAGCCTCCGCTATTACCTACGGCAATCCCTTTTGGCAGGCTGAAGGTGGCTTGGGGGACCTGGATCAGGCTGGTTTGCAGATCACTGCGGCCAGCACCACGGTACGCGGTTACTACGATTCGCAGCGGCGCGCAGGCGCGGCCGTTCGGGCGATGCTGATGGAGGCCGCTGCGGATCAACTGAATGTGCCTGTCAGTAGTCTGCGCACCGAAGACAGCTTTGTTATTCACGACGCCTCGGGGCGGCGTTTGAGTTACGGCGAACTGGCGGCAGCAGCTGCCGACAAAACACCGCCGTCGTCTCCCGTGCTGAAAGATCCTGCGTCTTTCAAAATCATCGGCCAATCCAAGGAGCGTCTTGACGCAAAGCAGAAGTCAGACGGTTCTCTGGATTACGGATTCGATTTCAAAATTCCCGGCATGGTTACCGTGATGGTGATGCGCTCGCCTGTGTTTGGTGCGCCGTTGCTTGATTGGGACGATAGCGCTGCTTACAGCGTTAGTGGCTTTATCGGCAGCCACCGGGTGCCGTCAGGTATCGCTGTGGTCGCCGAAAATTTCTGGGCGGCAGAGCAGGCGCGCAAGGTTATTACAGCCAATTGGCTGACCAGTGCCGGCGAAACCCTGTCGACCGATGACCTGGTTGCTGAGTTTGACAACCGCAATAGCCTGCCCGGCTTACCCGTGCGCAATGATCAGTTGGGAGAACTCGGGCACTTGGGCGCAGCCCAGACACTGGAAGCGGATTTTCACTTTCCCTACCTGACGCATGCGCCGATGGAACCGCTGAATGTGACCATTGATTATCGGGGCGATAGTTGTGAAATCTGGTGTGGTAGCCAATGGCCCGATATGGATCAATTGGTTGCTGCAACCATACTTGGTTTGACGCCAGATCGAGTGCAGTTTAACAACCTGCTGTCCGGTGGTGGTTTTGGGCGCCGCGCTTGCCTCAACTTTGACTATATCCAGGAAGCGGCCCATGTTGCAAAAGCCGTAAACAGGCCGCTGAAAGTGGTTTGGACCAGGGAAGATGATATTCGTGGTGGTTATTATCGTCCTTACACAGCCTGCAAGCTGAAGGCGTCACTGGACGCGCAGGGGAATGTGCAGGCCTGGTCGCACCGGGTAGCGAGCCAGACCTTGTTGATAAGCCCTCTGGTAGAGGCGGTAACTGGTCTGGTGACCGAGGAGGTTCAGACCAGTCAGGGGGCGACGGAAATGCCCTACGACATTCCAAATGTCTATGTCGATACCCATGCGGTGCTTAACCGGGTGCCAGTGTTGTGGGTGCGCTCGGTCGCAAACGCAACCAATGTGTACGCTGTGGAAACATTTTTTGACCATGCGATGCGTGCTGCCGGCAAGGACCCGCTAGCGCAGCGCCGCAGCATGTTGCAGAGCAAGCCACGCCATTTGGCGGTGCTCAATGCCGTTGCAGACATGGCGGGCTGGGAGAGTGCTCCTGCCGCGAATGTTCACCGCGGCATTGCCGTCTTTGCTTCTTATGCCAGTGTGATAGCGCAGGTTGTTGAGGTAGAGGTTGTCACCGAGGCGCAGCGCGACCGGGTAACCTTGAAACGTATTTTCAGTGCCGTGGATTGTGGCACGGCGGTCAATCCGGATCTTGTGGAAGCGCAGATTGAATCCGGTATTGTGTTCGCGCTTTCTACAGCTCTGTTTGGTGAAATAACGCTTGATAATGGTGAAGTGAAACAGAGTAACTTTCACGATTATCAGGTTTTGCGCATGTACCAGACACCGCAAATAGAAACTCGTATTCTGCCGTCAACTGAGCACCCCGGTGGTGTCGGAGAGTTGGGTGTGCCCTGTGTGGCGCCGGCTCTGGCCAATGCGATTTCCAGCGCCACCGGAGAGCTTTATCCGGTGTTACCTCTGTCGCGCCATGCGCGGTTGGCATTTGATTAAGGAGGTCGTAGTGCGAAATCTGTTTTCTGCTGCTGTACTGAGCGCTCTGTATTTCACCATCGTGCCCGGCTCTGTGTTGGCTCAGGGGGCGTCTACGCACGCATTTGGACCGATAGCCGAGGTTTTGCGGCATCCGCGCTGTATGAATTGTCACACGGTTACCAACTTTCCCCGGCAGACCGACCAGCGTTTGCGTCATGCCCAGCTCGTGGTTAGGGGTAAGGATGGGCACGGCGCGCCAACACTACAATGCAACGCCTGTCACCAAGATCGCAATGTAGCGGACGGCAAGGTGCCTGGCGCACCGCACTGGCATCTGGCACCGCTGAGTATGGGGTGGGAAAATCTTGATGATACTCAGCTGTGTGAAGCGTTGTTGGATCGCAGTAAAAACGGCAATCGCAGTGTCTCGGATTTGGTGCATCACATGACAGTGGATGCTTTGGTGTTATGGGGCTGGTCACCGGGCGGTGACCGCACGCTACCACCATACCCGCATGCGGAATTTGTGTCCTACCTCGAGGACTGGGCCGATGCCGGGGCGCCCTGCCCATGAGCGAAGTATTTCACCTGAGTGGCTAAGTCAAGCTTGTGCCGGCACAGCGATCTCATCGTAAAAGCAGTAGGTGTTGTTTTTCTTTTTGGCTCGATATAACGCGATATCAGCGTTGCGGCACAATTCATCGACACTATCGCCGTCGCCCGGAAACAGGGCGACGCCGATACTCGCTGTCACGCGGTGCGTTTGTTCATCCGCTACGATGGGCTTGGCCAAAACCTCATTGATACGTTTCAGCACGGTATCGCCCGCCGAGCGGTCGGTAATGTCCGGGAGCAGCAGTGTAAATTCGTCACCACCAAAACGGGCGACCATATCCTCACCCCGAATAACATCGTTCAGACGCTGGGCGATGGTTTCCAGAATAACGTCACCAGTGTGGTGTCCAAAGTTGTCATTGATGGGTTTGAAGCCATCGAGATCGATATAGCCCAACGCAAAACTCTGTTTATGGCGGCGGGCGCGAGCCAGGGTGCGTTCAAAATATTCAAAGAACTGAAAGCGGTTGGGCAGGCCGGTGAGCATGTCGTGGCTGGCCTGATAGACGTAGCTGTCGCGTTCTTCCTTTAGTTTGTTTTGTAAGTCGCGGTACATCCATTCGTAGAACACCAGGCCCGTGGTCCCCATAAAGATCAGCACAAAAAAACAGATGATCTCCAGTGTCTGCCGTGTCTGCTGCTCAGGGATGAATTGGTACGAGAGCAAGCCATAGTGGCTGAGCACAAGAGAGATCAGGCACAGCAAAACGGTAATGGCCAGCCAGACAATACCGCGCTTCATGCCAAATAGCACAAAGGCAAATATGGGGGTGAAAAGTGTGAGTTGCGGCACCGGTGATTCTATAAACCCTCCGCTGAGCTGAGTGGCGAGCATGTTTACCGCCAGTAGCACGCCAAAGGTAATGTGTGCTGAAAGTGCGAAATTCCCTCGCTTTATTAATATATATAGGGCCAGCAAGTAGCCTGCCAGGCAGATAATGTCTACTGCCATCGCGATGGGAAGCAGCACGCTGTTAAAGCCGATCAGTATCAGGTAGACCGGGATCGTCAAAAAACAAAAGGTTATATTCAGCAACAGCAGTGCGAGTAGTAGATGGCCCCTGAGGTAGTACTCGCCACTGCGACTGATGGATGGCGGCAACAGGCGCTCGGCTATGCTTGATAGGCGCTGTGCCATGGGTGATGTAGACGGTACTTCCAAGTCAGGATCCTTCCCAGCATATTATTGTCGTCGCGTATTATTTGTGCAGTTTACCCTAAAGTGTGATGTTTGAAATCTAACGGTTGGTTTTGTTGTCGACATCGTGTCGCTAATTTTTGGTAACGTCGTTAAAACTGTGGTTAGTGTGACACTTTTGTTGCAGAGGTCGGAGATGTATTACGTTGATTTTTCGGTGATTTTAAGTTTTGTTTGGATAAAGTCCCGGTGCGGAACATAAATCAGATCGGCAATCTTGCGGATGAGGTGATCCTCGTATTTTGATACTTCGCCATCCGCCATGGCCACTTGCCAGAGGGTTTCCAGCAGCTGGCATTTCTGTTCGGGGCTATAGTGCTCGTTAATGAGCGCTGTATAGGGGTGGTAGGCATTATCTTCCTGGAACTGCTGCTCGGCGAGCTGCATCAGCTCGTCGATCTCCTGCTCGCTGATATCGTGCTCGCGACGCAGCAGGGCACGAATGGCCTCGAGTTCTTCCGGATTTTGCTCAAAATCGGCCTTTGATAACTCGATAAGCAGTGCCGCGCTGGTCAGACGAAGGCGGTGGTCGCGGTCGTCACCTGACGTAGGGCTAAGCTTGTCTCGGAAAAAGTCACTGAGCTGCTTGAGCATCAGGACATCTCCATGAGCAGCTTCTGCAGTTTGCGCTGATCAGCCGCAAACAGGCGAATACCTTCTGCCAGCTTCTCGGTGGCCATGGCATCGTCGTTGAGGCGGAAGCGAAATGCAACTTCGTCTACCGCGCAGCGCTCATCGTCGCTTTTCGCATTGTCGGCGAACAATCGCTGATAGAGCGGGTTTTCGTTCAAGCTGAGTTCTTCCAGTAGGGCAGGGCTGATGGTCAGCCGGTCACAGCCCGCAAGTGCTTCAATCTGTCCGGTATTACGAAAGCTCGCGCCCATCACAATCGTTTTATAGTTGTAGGCTTTGAAGTAATTGAAGATACGTTTGACCGACTGTACGCCGCGGTCTTCATCGGGATTGGTTTGGGCTTCGCCGCGCGCCTTATACCAATCATAGATACGGCCAACAAAGGGTGATATCAAGGTGGCGCCGGCGTCGGCACAGGCGCGCGCCTGATCAAAGCTGAACAGCAGCGTCAGATTGCAGTTGATTCCCTGCTTTTCAAGGTGCTCCGCAGCCTTGATGCCTTCCCAAGTGGATGCAATTTTGATCAGCACTTTTTCCCTGCCGATGCCGCGTTCGGCGTAGAGATTCATAATCTCATTGGCCTGGGCAATGGTCGCTTGTGTGTCGAAGGACAGGTGGGCGTCAATCTCGGTGGATACGCGGCCCGGCACAATGGCGGCTATTTCACTGCCTATTGCCACGGCCAGACGGTTTACAGTGCTGCGCATATCCTCGGTGGAACTGCCGGGTTGTAGCGCTGCTGCATGCTCGCGAATCAGTGGCTGGTAGTCGTCCAGTGAAGCGGCCTTGAGCAACAGTGAGGGGTTGGTAGTCGCATCGAGGGGTTCGAATCGCTTGATGGCAACGATATCCCCCGTGTCGGCAACTACATCGCTGAATTGTCGTAATTGATCGAGCTTGTTACTCATAATCTTCCATTATTTATCAGGCGGTTACCCCGAGTGTACCCGCAAATGTGGTGGTTTGTTGAGACAATTGACGGCATCTTTTAACACCTCAAGACCTGCGCCGGGCTTGTGTGCATTCTGCGACAGGTGGCGTCGGAACTGGCGTGCTCCGGGCTGACCGTTAAACAGCCCAAGCACGTGTCGCGTCATATGGTTGAGGCGAGTGCCATTAGCCAATTGTGCTGCCACGTAGGGATAAAACGCGTCGATAGCCTGTTCTGGGCTCGGCTGCTGCGCTGTGCAGCCATAAAATTCTCGGTCTACTGAGCATAGCACGGCGGGGTTTTGGTAGGCGGCTCGCCCCATCATTACGCCGTCGACATGGTTGAGGTGTTGTTTTGCCTCTTCGGTTGTGTGGATGCCGCCATTGATAATGATTTCCAGTGCCGGGAAATCTTGTTTGAGCTGATAGACCTTGTCGTATTCCAGTGGGGGTATTTCCCGGTTCTGTTTGGGGCTCAGGCCGCTGAGCCAGGCTTTGCGCGCGTGCACAATAAAGACCGAACAGCCGGCGTCGGCCACTGTGCCCACAAAGTCGCAGAGAAAGGCATAGGAATCGAGATCATCAATACCGGTGCGGTGTTTTACGGTAACGGGAATATCGCAGTTGTCGCGCATGGCTTTTACCCCTTCAGCGACGGTATTGGCCTCGCCCATCAAACAGGCGCCAAAGCTGCCGTTTTGTACGCGGTCAGAAGGGCAGCCGCAATTGAGGTTAACTTCGTCGTAGCCCCATTGTTGAGCCATTTGTGCACATTTCCCGAGTGCGCTTGGGTCGCTGCCTCCCAATTGTAGTGCCACCGGGTGCTCGCAATCGTCGTAGTCCAGAAACCGTGCTGGCTCCGCGTGAAGCAGGGCACCGGTGGTGACCATTTCGGTATACAGGACAGCCTGCTCGGTCAGCTGGCGCCAGAACACCCGACAATGACGGTCGGACCAGTCCATCATGGGGGCTACGCAGAAACGACGATCTATTTCAGGGGATGACACAAGCAGTTACCGGATGAGTTGCGAGAGGTGAACACGTATAATCGCCGCCTATTGTATGTAATTCGGCAACAGGAATCATTATGACCGCAGTACGCACCCGAGTAGCGCCATCTCCCACAGGCGATCCGCACGTCGGAACCGCTTATATCGCTCTGTTTAACTACTGTTTCGCCAAGGCGCATGGCGGTGAATTTCTGTTGCGGGTGGAAGACACAGATCAGCAGCGCTCAACTCCGGAGTCCGAGCAGGCGATTCTGGATTCCCTGCGTTGGCTAGGCTTGGATTGGGATGAGGGCCCGGATGTGGGGGGCGAGGCAGGGCCTTATCGTCAGAGTGAGCGCAGCGACATCTACCAGCAACATGTGAATGAATTGCTGGCAAAGGGTCATGCCTTCAAATGCTATCGAACTGCTGAGGAACTTGATGCCCTGCGTGAGTCCCGCCGCGAGGCCGGCCAGCACAGTGCGTTGAAGCCCAGCGACCTAAAGTTGCCCGAGGACGAGGTTGCACGACGCGAGGCTAACGGCGATCCCTATGTCGTTCGTATGGTTGTGCCAGAGGAGGAGGGGCGTTGCGTTATCAATGATATGTTGCGCGGTGACGTGGAGCTGGACTGGGGACAGGTAGATGCCCAGGTGCTGCTGAAATCTGATGGGCTGCCCACCTATCATCTGGCTAATGTGGTGGACGATCACCTGATGGGGATTACCCATGTGATCCGTGGCGAAGAGTGGATTAACTCCGCGCCAAAGCACAAGTTACTCTACCAGTATTTTGAGTGGGATATGCCCCAACTCTGCCACTTGCCGCTGCTGCGTAATCCGGACAAAAGCAAGTTGAGCAAGCGTAAGAATCCGACCAGTATCCTTTACTACCAGAAGATGGGTTTTCTGCCTGAAGCCCTGCTGAACTACCTTGGGCGGATGGGCTGGTCGATGCCCGATGAGCGTGAAAAATTCACCCTCAGCGATATGATTGCCGCGTTCGATATTCAGCGCGTGAGCCTTGGCGGTCCCATCTTTGATGTGGAGAAACTGTCCTGGCTAAACGGCCTGTGGATTCGCGAAGAGTTGAGTCTTGAGCAGTTGGCTGACCGGCTTCACGACTGGGCGTTTAATCGCGATAGGCTGCTGGAGATTTTGCCTCACGCGCAAGCGAGAATGGAAACGTTTAGTGATCTCGCGCCACTAGCCGCTTTTTTCTTTTCGGGAAAGCTGCCGCTATCCGCTGCCAGCTTTGACGGTTTAGCGGTGAAAGAGGATCAGTTGCTGGAGCTGCTACAGTTTTGCGTATGGCAACTGGACAATCTTCGCCAATGGAATCGCGATGAGATCTTTGCTTCATTGAAAACGGTGGCTGATGCGATGGAGCTTAAGATGAAAGATTTTGTCGCGCCGTTGTTTATTGCGGTGGCCGGTACCACGGCGTCGATCTCTGTGTTCGATTCGATGGTGGTTCTGGGGCCGGATATGAGCCGTGCACGCTTGCGCAACGCGCTGGATCTGTTAGGCGGTGTAGGTAAGAAAAAGCTGAAAAAGCTGGAAAAACGCTACGAGGAAATCAGTCGCTGAAAAAATTGCGGGTGAGGGGCGTATTCGAGTTGACAGGCAAAGGCAGTCTGCTTATGATGCGCACCTTCTCGCGTGGGGGGCTATAGCTCAGCTGGGAGAGCGCTTGCATGGCATGCAAGAGGTCGGCGGTTCGATCCCGCCTAGCTCCACCAAATCTTCTGATTGTATCTGAAGTTTTTCTCTGCACGTTCCGTGCAAGTCTGAAATAATGCAGTTACCCACTGGCCCGCATTCGTTAGCTTATTTACCCAAGCATTGCTGATAAGCCGCAATACAATTCTTTAGCCCCAGCTCAATCGCATCCACGGTAAAGGCATGCCCAATCGAAACTTCCTGTAGATCCGGCAGAGCTTGTCGAAAGACGCTTAGGTTTTTCAGGTTGAGATCGTGGCCAGCATTGACCCCAAGACCAATAGAAGCCGCGAACGACGAGGCTTGCGCAAATTGCTGTAGGCTTGCGCTGTGGTCACCCTGCTCGTGGGCGTGCGCATAGGGGCCGGTGTAGAGCTCTATGCGGTCGGCCCCAACTTCTTTGGCTAGCGCTATCTGCGCTGTGTCTGGATCCATGAACAGGCTTACCCGGCACCCCAGTGCTTTTAATTCGGCAATGATGGGTCGCAGCTCATCGGAAGAACGCACCAAATCAAATCCATGGTCCGAGGTGAGCTGACTGTTGCTGTCGGGTACTAGGGTGCATTGGGCGGGTCGAGTGCGGCGAACGATTTCCAGAAAGCCGGGGTAGTCGCTGACGCCTGCGCGATCCGATTTCATGGGTGCGGCGAATGGGTTGCCTTCTATATTGAACTCAACGCTGAGCATGTTGGCGAGTTCGTAGCAATCGTCGGCGCGGATATGGCGCTGGTCGGGTCGCGGATGCACTGTGATGCCGTCAGCGCCAGCATCGATACACATCTGGGCGTGTTGGGTAACGCTGGGATATTCGGTGTCTCGCGAGTTTCGGATCAGGGCAATCTTATTGAGGTTGATACTCAGAGCAACACTCATGATGTCGGCCCGGCCTCGCTGACAGTAACGCGTTCGACCACAACCCTTTCTTTGGGTACGTCGCGCATGAAGCCCACGGTGTGGGTCGGCAGGTTGTTGATTTCCCGCACGACTTCGCGTCCCTCGGTAACTTTGCCGAAGACGGCATAGCCATCCTTGCCGCCACGACGATCCAGGCTCAGGTTAAGGCCAGTATTAATGAAAAACTGCGAGGTTGCACTGTCCGGGTCGCTGGTGCGGGCCATGGAGACTGTCCAGCGATCATTAGTCAGACCGTTGTCGGCTTCGTTTTTGATGGGGTCGCGGGTTGGCTTTTCTTCGAGGTCTTTGGTGAAGCCGCCGCCCTGGATGACGAACCGGCGGATGCTGCGGTGAAAGATTGTGCCGTCAAAAAAGCCACTTTTGGCGTAACTCAGAAAATTGTCGACGGTGATGGGCGCTTTATCCGGATAAAGCTCAATCACGATGTCACCTTTGGTGGTGTGCAGGGTGACCAATGGGTTCTGTGCGTTGGCAATCGCAGAGACAAACAACAAAACAGCAAAAAGGGCAGTGCGCATCAGATCCACTCCGAACGTCTTTTGGGCTTCAGGCGGGGAATGATTATGGCGGCAAGTATGCCCAGAATCACTGCGAAGGCACCATTGAGAAAGGCCTCGTTTTCGTGATTTTCCCGCAGGCGGCTGTTTTCGGTTTCGAGAACGTCGACTTTATCTCTCAGCATCTGTTTGGCTTCAGACAGCTGCTGGTACTCGCGATCCAGTTTGATGGCGTTGGCGGAAACCCGTTTGATTTCCTCCAGCTCCTTTTGCAACTCGAGGTTTTGCTGCTCCAGCTCCGCAACGATTTCTTTGGCTTCTTTAGAATTGCCGGCGGCGTTGGTGAACGCCCTTTTTAGTTTGCTGTTTTCTTCTTCCAGCGCTTTCAGGCGTGCGGTGGCTTCAGCCAGCTTGAGTTCTGCAACCGGTTCTCTGTCGAGATAACGCGACAGCATCCAGCCCTCCAGCCCGCGACGGGTGCGGATCAGGCTGTAGCCGGCTTCGTCGTCGGTTTCCAGCACGCTAACTTCGGTGCCGCTGGGCAAGCCCTTGTGCAAGATGCGGTGGCTCTGGCTTTTGCCGCTGCGCAACGGAACATAGAGTCGGTCGGTAACGTAGCGGACCTCTTCCTGTGCCGTGGCGGTCAGTGGTACTGAGAGCCCGGCGCAGAGTAGGGCGATGGACAATAAGGGTGCTGCAAACTTGTTCACTCGATGTTCCAGTTATCAGTTTGTTTAGGGTGGGCTAAATCTACCGCAATGGGTCAAGAGATTAAACCGCTCAGGGGAGCACCTGTTTGAACGGCTTCACAGTTACCTGCGCGTAAACCCCGGCTTCGATGTAGGGGTCCTGGTCTGCCCACGCTTGGGCGTCCGCCAGAGAGTCAAAATCGGCAACGACCAGGCTGCCGGTAAAGCCAGCTTCACCGGGGTCGTTGCTTTCAACTGCAGGATAGGGGCCGGCCAACACCAGTCGCCCTTCCTGCTTTAAGGCTTCGAGCCTGGCCAGATGTGACGGGCGCGCTTGTTTGCGCAGTGCCAGGCTGTTTGGAACGTCCTGACTGTTGATGGCAAATAACACTGAAACCTCCTGTAGTATCCGCGTTGAGCGTTTAATGCTGCTGGAGAATGTCTTCCAGCGTCAGCTCGGTGAATTTTTCAATACCCTTAAAAAGGTAAATCATGGAAATAGTCATGACGATCATGCTGGGTACGGCAATCACCGGAAAGCTCAACGCAGTCATCTTGCCCAGCTCTTCGGTATAGGCGGTGGTGCCCGGCGGGCTGACCAGCACCCATTTGGCGAGTAGGTAGTTCAGCACCGACGACAGGAAGAAGGAACAGGCTACTAGCACGGTGGCCATTTTCAGGCGCTGTTCCAATAGGGCTTCGGTGCCCTTTTGACGGGCGGCCTGGGTGATTTTCTCCACCTGCATGATCTGCTCGTTAAAAAGAAAGGTTCGCACCAGAGGGAAGCGCGTATACTGCGATATCAGTGTGGCCAGTCCGAGAGCCCCGGGAATGGCGGCTTCCTTGATGGCGATATACTTTGGGTCGAGCTGCAGCAGGCTAATGCCACCGGTTAGGGCGATGCTGACTACCCCGATAATAGAAAAGATGTTGGCCTCGCGGGTTTTGCTGAAATCGCGCAGTCCGTAAGCTATTGGAAATGCCAGTGCCACGACAATAGCCCAGCTTGGCCCCAAATACTCTTCCTTGCCCAGCTTGGTCAGGATCAGTGTGGGGATGATAAGATTGAACAGCAGGTTGGCGAGAAGGCCTCCATGTTGCTGTTTTGCGGGTTTGGCAGTTTGCGACATCTAGCTGGAATCTGACCGGAATTTTGAGAGCCGTCACTATACTGGCTTTAGCCGGGCGGGCCAACTCAGGCGCGTTTGTTGGTGAATTTTACGAAAGGATAGAGTTACTTGCGGGTCGATTTTCATACGCACACCACCTTGTCTGACGGTAGTCTTAGTCCTGCCGAATTAATCGCGCGTGCGGTAGAGCAGGGGGTGGAGGTGCTGTCATTGACAGATCACGATACGCTTGCCGCCTATCAGCATCTGCCTGAGGATATTCCGCTTACCCTGATTCCCGGCATTGAGCTGTCGTGTGTCTGGTCTGGCGTGACCGTGCATGTACTGGGTTTGAATGTTGATCTGGCAAGTGTTGATCTACAGTGCGCCGTTGCTGGGCAGGATCAGGCGCGAGAATTGCGCGCTCAAAAAATAGGCGAGCGCTTGGCAAAGCAGGGCGTGCCAGGTGTATATGAAACAGCGCGTGCAGCGGTGGGCGAAGGTCGTGCCCTGGGGCGACCGGATTTTGCCCGCGTGTTGATCGAGCGCGGTGCAGTCAGCAGTTTCAATCAGGCCTTTGACCGCTTTCTCGGCGCTGGCAAAGTGGGTGACGTTAAAATGCATTGGCCCGAGCTGGGCACCGTGATTCAGTGGATCGTCGCCAGTGGTGGCGTCGCGGTGTTGGCCCATCCGCTGCATTACAAACTTACCCGAACCAAGTTGCGCCGTCTGCTGGTGGACTTCATGGAGGCCGGCGGACGCGGTATCGAAGTGGCGAATGGCCGGCAGTGGAGCGATGCGGATATTGATTTTTTGCGTAGTCTTTGCAAAAGCTTTGGTCTGATGGCCTCTGTTGGCAGCGATTTTCATGCGCAAACCCCCTGGAGTGAAGTGGGCTGCGATGCCAGTCTGGTTAGTAATTGTGTGCCGGTATGGTCAGCCTGGCAGTGAGTCTTGGTGCCAGTACCCACAACCATCGTAAGGAGTTTTGTTTGAGTCAATTTTTTCAGGTTCACCCGGAAACGCCGCAAAAGCGCTTGATCGGCCAGGCGGTGGATATTATTCGCCGCGGAGGCGTGGTGGCTTATCCTACCGATTCAGGTTACGCCTTGGGATGCCATCTCGGCGACAAGTCGGCCATGGAGAGGGTGCGGCGGATTCGGCGGCTTGATGCCAGCCACAATTTTACGCTGGTATGCCGGGATCTTTCGGAGCTGGGTACCTATGCGCGGGTCGACAACAGTGCTTTCCGGCTGTTGAAACTGCACACGCCCGGTCCATACACGTTTATTCTGCAGGCCACGGGCGAGGTGCCGCGTCGACTGCTTCAGGCCAAGCGCAAGACCATTGGCCTGCGCGTGCCCGCCAATGCGGTGGCGCTGGCGTTGTTGGAGGAATTGCGGGAACCGCTGATGAGTGTGTCGCTGATTCTGCCGGGAGAAGACATGCCCATGACCGACCCCTATGACATTCGCGATACCCTGCAACACGAGCTGGATCTCGTGATCGATGGCGGTTTTTGTGGCATGGAGCCGACGACAGTGATTGATCTGGTTGATGAGGTGCCGGTGCTGGTGCGCAAGGGGCAAGGTGACTGGTCGGCATTTGCGTCCGAATAAAGGGCTAGTCATAGTACCCGTGCCGGCATCTGCGTATAATGCGCCGATTACCTTGCCGCTGACGGCAACACACCCCCCGGGAATTACGCTTTGGTGGAAGACGATACAATAATTGCGGAAAACGACGCGACTGGAGCTCAGGAGGGCGTTGCCAGGCTGGAGCCTGCAAGCCCGAATCAGACCGGCGGTGCACCACTGACGCTGGAGGCCTTGCGCCGCAGTGCTCCTGACTCTCCCCAGCAAGGGGAGATGCCTTTCGCGGTCGTGCTGGGCAAGGCCGTCACCGAGCTGCCCAAAGACCTTTATATTCCGCCAGATGCTCTGGAAGTCTTTCTGGAGGCCTTTGAAGGCCCGCTCGACCTGCTGCTCTATCTGATCAAGCGTCAGAACCTCGATATTTTGGAGATCGATGTCTCCAAGATTACCGACCAGTACATGCAATACGTCAACATGATGAACGCAATGCAGTTTGAGCTGGCGGCAGAATACCTGCTGATGGCGGCCATGCTTGCGGAGATCAAGTCGCGTATGCTGTTGCCGCGCTCCTCCGAGGCCGAAGAGGAAGAGGACGATCCGCGCGCCCAGCTTATACGGCGTCTGCAGGAGTATGAGCGCTTT
Source organism: Litorivivens sp. (assembly GCF_057445395.1). Taxonomy (NCBI): domain Bacteria; kingdom Pseudomonadati; phylum Pseudomonadota; class Gammaproteobacteria; genus Litorivivens; species Litorivivens sp. The sequence continues at coordinate 96,463 of NZ_JBVBUV010000002.1, read as the reverse complement.
AAAAAGGCGGCGGAAGAGATCAATGAAATTCCGCGCATGGGGCGTGACCTATACCAGGCTACTGCAGAACCACCGGCGCGTGACAAAGCTCGCCCGGAGCCTGATGTAGAGATGCGTGAATTGATGCTGGCTCTCAGTGAAGTGCTGCGTCGCGCAGACCTGTTTGAAAGCCATCAGATTCAACGCGAAAAGCTGTCCACACGAGAGCGAATGTCTGAGGTGCTGGCGCGGCTGTCTACTGAGCGTTTTACGCCTTTCGTTACCCTCTTTGCCCCGGAAGAAGGGCGGGTTGGGATCGTGGTGACATTCCTGGCAGTCATGGAGCTGATCAAGGAATCGCTGATCGAGATTGTACAAACCGAAGCCTTCGGGCCCATTCACGTTAAAGCCAAGTCCTGAGCATGGAAACAGAACAGCTGATTCGTATTATAGAGGGCGCTTTGCTTGCTGCTGGTAAGCCCTTGACCATCCAACAATTGGGTGACCTATTTGAAGAGGGCGAGCGCCCTGAGAACGAGCAGCTTCGTGAAGCCTTGCAAACCCTTACCGCGCAGTGCGAGGGGCGGGGTTTTGAGTTGAAACAGGTGGCCAGCGGCTACCGGTTTCAAGTGCGCGAAGCTGTGGCTCCCTGGGTCGGAAGACTTTGGGAAGAAAAGCCACAACGCTATTCTCGGGCCCTGCTGGAAACCCTGGCACTGATTGCTTATCGGCAGCCCATCACGCGCGGCGATATTGAAGATATTCGCGGTGTGGCGGTGAGCTCCCAGATTATCAAAACCCTGCTGGAGCGTGAGTGGGTACGAGTGGTTGGACACAAAGATGTTCCCGGCCGACCGGCAATGTACGCTACAACCCGCAAGTTTCTGGACTATTTCAATCTGCGCAACCTGGATGACCTGCCAGCGCTGGCCGATATCAAGGATCTCGACAACCTCTCAGGTGAGTTGAGCTTTGACGAGGCCGACGGTAATGGCGGTGAATCTGGTGAGGAAGCCGGCGATGGAGCAGAGACGTCGGCAAATGGAGTAACCCACGATGAAACGCCGGATGCGTCAACACCTGATGATATCGGCAGTGGGCTGGAGAGTGATGAGAGAGCTGAAGACGACCTGGAACAAAACTATACCGGTGACCAACAACTGGCCCTGGAGTCGTCAGACGATGAGCCCGAGCCCGACGATGCCGGGGATTCGGATGCGGAATCAGAATCGGAATTCCGCGCATGAGTGATGAAAAGCTACAAAAAGTGCTCGCCAGAGCGGGACTTGGGTCGCGTCGCGAAATGGAGCGGGCCATTGCTGATGGTCGGATTACCGTCAATGGCAAGCCCGCCAGCCTGGGCGACAGGGTGGATAGCGACGCCCGGATTACACTAGATGGCAGGCCGATCAAGCTCACGACGCCCGATAGCGTGCGTGGCCGTGTTCTGATCTACAACAAACCGGACAACGAAATCTGCAGTCGCAAGGATCCGGAAGGCCGGCGCTCAGTGTTCGACAGCCTGCCGCGTACCCGTGGCGAGCGGTGGATTTCGGTTGGGCGGCTGGATTTTACTACCAGCGGGTTGTTGCTGTTTACCACAGATGGCGAGCTGGCCAACAAGCTGATGCACCCATCGTCAGTCATTGAGCGCGAGTACCTGTGTCGGGTGATGGGCCAGATCACCGAAGATCGGCTGCAGGCGATGATAGACGGTGTAATGCTGGACGATGGGGTTGCCCGCTTTACCGACATTGTTGACGGTGGTGGCGAGGGCATCAATCACTGGTTTTATGTGGTGATCATGGAAGGGCGTAACCGCGAAGTACGCCGCCTGTGGGAATCGCAGGGCCTGCAGGTGAACCGCCTAAAGCGCGTGCGCTATGGCAATACTTTTTTGCCACCCAAGCTCAAGGCCGGGCAGTGGATGGAGTTACCTGTAGATGAGGTGACAAAGGTTTATGAAATGGCTGGCATGGCGGCACCCGGCAAGAACAAATCCGTGCCCAGACCCGATGGCAAGGTGCATGGCAAACCGGCGCGCAATCGGGGCCGGCGCAACACACGCAAGGCCTGAACATACTGTTGGGCATAAAAAAACCCGCCTGAGGCGGGTTAAACAGCTTCTGCTGGTACGTGGAGACTGATTGCGCTAATGAGCGTAGTTTTTTTGCAGAGCTTCGACTTGAGAATAGCCCTCCCAAGCGTCTTGGCGGCCTTCGCGCCAGCCGGTTAACCAGTTGTGTCTCAATGCTTCCTGCTGGTGGGGGCAAAGATCCTTGTGTTTGCCGGTAAAGCCAGCCTGATAGCCTTTGTGGAAGGCACGGTCTGACATATCGCGTTTCTGTCTTCTCATAGAGGTCGGATCTCCCTGATCTTGCATTCAGTTTGGACTGAGGAAGTGCTGCAGGAGGCGTGTATCACAGCTTCCCTGACTGTATGGACACTCAATGGGAGTGCTAAAATTGCGCCCTGCAGACCTTTGATATAAGCAGATTTCAGCTGTGCTTTCGAAGATCGATTACTTATATGCTTGGTGCTGTTTAGGCGCTAAGTTTATAAGCCCCGGCTGGCGGGTGTTTCAGCCATTTTTCTAATTCCTAAACGGCGGATACTGTGTCACAAACAGCGCAACAAACTTCGATGCTGGGTTTTCGGGCCACTTGCCCCAAATCTCTGGAAAACCTCCTCGCCGATGAATTGAGGGCGCTGGGCGCGGTCTCGGTACGCGAGAGTGTGGGGTCGGTGACCTTCGAGGGCGACCTGGAGCTCGGCTATCGGGCCTGCCTTTGGTCGCGGCTGGCGAACCGCATTTTGTTGGTACTGAGTGAATTTGAGGCCCCGGATGGCGACAGCCTTTACGCTGGCGTCAAAGCGATCGACTGGGGCGAGCATCTTGCGGCCAGTGGGACCTTGGCGATTGATTTTGGTGGCAAGGCCGGCTGGCTGAAAAACAGTCAGTTCGGGGTATATCGCTGCAAGGACGCCATTGTTGACTATTTTCAGGAGCGCGGCGACGTGCGTCCCTCGATAGAGAAGCGTCAACCGGACCTGAGGATCAGTGCGCGACTGAAGAAAGGGCAGGCACAAATCGCGCTGGATCTCTCTGGCGACAGCCTGCACCGGCGTGGCTACCGACTCAAAGGGGGATTGGCTCCACTGAAGGAAAACCTAGCAGCGGCGATTCTGTTGCGCGCCGATTGGCCGGGTATGGCCTCGCGAGGTGGCGCGCTGCTCGACCCCATGTGTGGTTCCGGAACCTTGTTAATTGAAGGCGCCTGGATGGCGATGGATATTGCGCCGGGACTGATGCGGCGACACTGGGGCTTTGATGGCTGGCAGGGGCATGTGCCGGCGTTGTGGCAGCGCCTACGCGAAGACGCGTTGGCGCGTCGGCGCAAGGGGTTTGATCGTCAGTGGCCGGAAATTCGAGGCTACGATGCCAGTGGCGCAGCCATTGCGTCAGCGGAAGAAAATATTGAACGCGCGGGTCTCAAGGGGCGGGTGCGTGTGGTGCGCAAGGAGCTGGCTGACTTTGTGAAGCCAACCCACGTTGCGTTGGATACTGGTTTAATTATTACCAATCCCCCCTATGGTGAGCGGCTGGGTGATGAAAATTCGTTGGTTCACCTCTATCGCTATCTGGGCGAAGCCTTTAGGCGGGAGTTTACCGGTTGGCAGGCCGGGGTGTTTACGGGCAACCCCAATTTGGGCAAGGCGATGGCCTGGCATAGCCACCAGCAATACCGTTTTCTGAATGGTTCCATTGAGTCCCGTCTGCTGTTATTCGAACTGCAGCCGGAGCGACAGATTGCCTCCAGGCAACAGCACAATCCGGATGGGCCGGTATCGGGTGGCTTGCCGCTGTCGGAAGGCGCGAAGATGTTCCGTAACCGGCTGCTGAAAAACAGCAAACGATTGGAGCGTTGGCTCAAGCGCGAAGGGTATACCTGCTACCGTCTATATGACGCAGATATGCCGGAATATGCGGTAGCTATCGACCGTTACGAAGATTGGCTGGTGGTAGCTGAATACGCGCCGCCGGCGACGGTACCGGAAGAAAAGGCGGAGGCACGTTTGCGTGAAATCCTCGCAGCGTTGCCATCGGCTACCGGCATTCCTCCCGAGCGCACTGTACTCAAGCAGCGACGCCGACAGCGCGGCAATGATCAGTACCGACGAGAACGTCAGCGCAATGAGCGGTTGACTGTGCAGGAAGGTCAGGCCCGGTTGTTGGTCAACCTCCACGACTATCTTGATACCGGGCTATTTGTCGATCATCGGCGAGTGCGTCTGGATATTGCGGCGCGGGCCCGTGGCGCCTCGTTTCTCAATCTGTTCTGCTATACCGGTTCGGCTACGGTGCACGCAGCCGTCGCCGGCGCTAAATGGACGACCAGTGTTGATCTCTCGCCCAAGTACCTGCAATGGACGCGGGAGAACCTCTCGATAAACGGGTTGAGCGAGGCACGGCACCATACAGAGCAGGCCGATTGTATGCAGTGGTTGCGCGACAACACCAAGACATTTGATATGGTGCTGTTGGATCCGCCAACCTTTTCCAACTCGAAGCGCACCGAAACGGTGTTGGATACCCAGCGAGATCACGTTGAAATGATTGATCTAGCGGTGCGCGCGCTGAACCATGATGGGCTGCTGATTTTCTCAACCAATCGGCGCGATTTTCGTTTGGATCCGCAAGTCAGTGAAAAGTATCAGGTAGAAGATAGAACCGAGTGGTCGCTCGATCCGGATGTGAAACGCTCAGGAAAGCCGATCCACTATTGTTGGTACATTTCGCGCCGCAACTAATTCGTAGCTTGGCATAATGAATCATCGCTATGGCCAATGGCCGTATAGGAAACTCAGTACGTCGGTTTGCGATTTCGTTACCATGGATGCTAATGAGACAGGCACAAAAAAGGCCCTTCAATAAGGGCCTTTCGTCAGGCTTGCTATCGGTCGTCTAGACCGGTGTAACGTTCGCCGCCTGCAGGCCTTTTTGGCCCTGTTGTACTTCAAACTGTACATCCTGACCTTCGGCCAGTGTTTTAAATCCGTCAGATTGAATTGCCGAAAAGTGAACAAACACGTCCGGCCCCTGTTCCTGTTGAATAAAGCCAAACCCTTTGGTTTCGTTAAACCATTTTACTTTGCCAGTGGTTGTTGACATCACACACCTCGAGTCTATTTTGTTGAATTGTTATTGCTGAGCCGGGCAGGGGAGTTATGACAAACAGAACGAGGTAGTACCGCAACTTCGTATTGACTTGTTACATAAAACCTTGGCTGCTTAAATTGCCAGCATTTTCAATATACACACAGGATATGTAAGTTTAAAGTCGATTTTATTAAGCAATTGATCCAGATCAACTACCGCTGTTTTCGCGGCGGCAGCCCGGTGTGTTGGGTAAGTAGCTTCTTTTTACCTGCAGCAGGACGCCAGCCGGCGGGTTGGCGAGGCGGCACCAGATGCTTTTTGCTGAACCCAATCAGATCATTGCGGCCCATTTTTTTGAGTGTTTCGCGAAGCAGTGGCCAGTTTTCGGGGTCGTGATAGCGTAAAAAAGCCTTGTGTAGGCGGCGCTGTTTCAAGCCTTTGGCAGTGGTAACTACTTCACTTTGGCGCGAAACCTTCTTCAGGGGATTGCGTTCCGAGTGATACATGGCAGTCGCGTTGGCCATGGGTGAGGGATAAAAAGCCTGTACCTGGTCGGCGCGAAAGCCGTTGCTTTTCAGCCACAGGGCCAGGTTCATCATGTCCTTATCAGTCGTGCCGGGATGTGCAGCGATGAAATACGGAATCAGAAACTGTTCTTTGCCTGCTTCCTTGGAGTATTTCTCGAACATCTTTTTGAACGCGTCGTAGGTGCCTACGCCGGGTTTCATCATTTTCGACAGTGGGCCGTCTTCGGTGTGCTCGGGCGCAATTTTCAGGTAGCCGCCCACGTGGTGGGTGACCAGTTCCTTAACGTATTCGGGGGTTTCCACCGCCAGGTCGTAGCGCAGGCCGGATGCAATCAGCACTTTCTTGACGCCGTCCACAGAGCGAACATCCCGGTACAGGTCGACCAGCGGCATCTGGTCGGTGTCCAGGCTCTTGCAGATTCCCGGGTATATGCAGGATAAACGACGACAGTTCTGTTCTATTTCCTTGCTCTTGCAATTCAATCGCCACATATTTGCCGTGGGGCCGCCAAGATCGGAAATAACACCGGTAAAACCCGGTGTTTTGTCTCGAATGTCTTCCACTTCTCGAACAATCGAGTCGTGCGAGCGGCTTTGGATAATGCGCCCCTCGTGCTCGGTAATGGAGCAGAAAGTGCAGCCTCCAAAACATCCACGCATGATGTTTACCGAGAACCGGATCATCTCGTAGGCTGGAATCCGCGCACTGCCGTAGGTGGGGTGTGGTTTGCGCTGGTAAGGCAGCTCAAAAACCGTATCGAGTTCTTCCGTCGTCAACGGAATCGGCGGTGGATTCAGCCAAACCTCGCGGTCGCCGTGACGCTGAATCAGCGCCTTGGCATTGCCGGGGTTGGTTTCTAAGTGTAGTACCCGCGCTGCGTGAGCGTACATCACCGGGTCGCTTTTAACCGTTTCATAGTCCGGCAAACGGATGACGCAGTAATCCGGATCGAGTTTTTCCTTTCGTGCCGTCAGGGGGTCGATAACCCGCACCGTCTGCACCATTTCCTGGGCGGATTCATCCGGCGCTTGCTGTTTGGTCTTGCAATCGCTGGTTTCTGTTGTGTCCTGATAGGGATCAATCGGCGGGTCTATGGGCCCGGGCGTATCGATACTGGAAGAGTCAACCACAGTCCAGCCGTCGGGCACACGCTTACGGACAAACGCGGTGCCACGAATGTCTTTCATCTCGTTGATGGCTTCGCCGTTGGCACAGCGGTGTGCAATATCGACTATGGCGCGCTCGGCATTGCCATAAACCAGCAGATCAGCGCGTGAATCTAGCAAAATAGAGCGACGGATTTTATCGCTCCAGTAATCGTAGTGGGCGATACGACGCAGGCTGGCTTCTATGGAGCCGATCACGATGGGCGTGTTTTTGTAGGCTTCCCGGCAGCGCTGAGAATAAACGATGACGGCCCGATCTGGCCGTTTGCCACCCTCGTTGTTCGGGCTGTAGGCGTCGTCGTGACGCAGGCGCCGGTCGGCGGTATAGCGGTTGATCATGGAATCCATGTTGCCGGCGGCCACCCCGAAAAAGAGATTGGGTTCTCCCAGCGTTTTGAAACCTTCAGCGGATTGCCAGTCTGGTTGGGCGATGATGCCGACTCGAAAACCCTGAGCTTCCAGCACGCGGCCAACGACGGCCATACCAAAACTGGGGTGGTCTACGTAGGCATCGCCGGTGACCAGAATGATGTCGCAACTGTCCCACCCCAGCGCATCCATCTCGTCGCGAGACATGGGCAGGTAGGGGGCGGGGCCAAAGCATTCGGCCCAGTATTTGCGATAACTGAAGAGGTGTTTCGGGGCCATATAAGGGTGCTGCTGGGTGTGGTTGTGGCGAAAGCGCGCAGTATACGTGAATCGACGCCAAAAATCCTTGCTTGCGCGGGTGCTCCACGGCTAAATAGAACGCTTATAACAAAATCCACACTGGGGAAGGCTGTTATGGAGTGGCTGGATTCGACGATAGCCTACTGGCACTGGCTGGTGTTGGGGCTGATTCTGATTGCGCTGGAAATTTTTACGGCGGGTTTTGTGCTGCTCTGGCTGGGGATCAGTGCACTTGTGGTCGGTGTTCTAGCCTATTTCCTCAACCTGAGTGTGTCGACGGAATTGTTGATCTGGACGGCGCTGTCGGTAGCTGAGCTGTTTATCTGGTTTCGTTTCATTCAGCCGCGCTTTCGGGACAAGACCCTGTCGGGGATGTCCAAAGAAGCGGTGGTTGGGCAGGTTGGGCTGGTGATTCAGGCCAATGTCGGCGAGCGTGGCCGCCTGCGATTTTCCATGCCTTTGCTCGGTAGCGATGAGTGGCCCTTTATCTGCACTGAAACCTTGAGTGTGGGCGACCGGGTGAGTGTTACCGATGTGTCGGGCAACACCTTGGTGGTAGCCCGCCAAGGCTGAGTTTATAACAGGAGACGTTCTATGGAAGGTTTGACGGTAGTAGTCACTCTGGCGATTGTCGCGGTGGTGGTGCTGAGCAAAACAGTCAAAATTGTGCCACAGGGTTCCAAGCACATTGTGCAGCGGCTGGGTAAATACCATGCCACCCTGAACCCCGGTCTTAACTGGGTGGTGCCGTTCATCGACAACGTTGCGTTCAAGGTGACAACCAAGGATATCGTGCTGGACATTCCCTCTCAGGAGGTAATCACTCAGGACAACGCTGTGATCATTGCCAATGCGGTGGCGTATATCAATATTGTATCGCCCGAAAAAGCCGTTTACGGCGTTGAGAATTACACCATTGCTATTCAGAATTTGGTGCAAACTGCGTTGCGCTCCATTGTGGGTGAGATGGCGCTTGATGATGCACTTTCTTCTCGAGACCAGATCAAAGCCAAGTTGAAAAGCGGTATTTCGGATGATATTGCCGACTGGGGTATCACCATGAAAACGGTGGAAATCCAGGATATCAACCCATCGCCTACCATGCAGCAGGCCATGGAAGAGCAGGCTGCGGCAGAGCGCCAGCGCCGCGCCGTGGTTACCCGGGCAGAAGGGGAGAAACAGGCTGCCATTCTAGAGGCCGATGGCCGACTTGAGGCTTCGCGCCGGGATGCACAGGCCGAAGTCGTACTGGCCAAGGCCAGCGCTGCGGCAATCGAAGTGGTCACGGGTGCCATCAAGGACGAAGAGCTGCCAGTGATCTATCTGCTGGGTGAAAAGTATATTCAGTCGCTGCAGAATCTTTCGTCTTCTGCAAATGCAAAAACTGTGGTGTTTCCAGCAGACCTTCCGGAAGCTATTCGCGGCATTCTCAACCGTTAAGCGATAATAGGTGGAAATGGGCGGCAATAGCCGCCGACGTTTATAGCCAAACTGTCATCGTGATGGTGAACTGTTGTAACATTCCTGTCACAAAAAAGTCTTTTAATGCGTAGCTGTGATTAATAAACGATGACCGGACTAACAATGGCAAATCGCAGCATACTGATTGTTGATGATGAGAGTGCAATCAGGGAAATGATACGCATCGGCCTGGAAATGGCCGGGTTCACCTGCATGGAAGCCGCTGATGCGCAGGAAGCTTATGGCAAAATACTGGATCAGCGGCCGGATCTGATTCTCCTGGATTGGATGATGCCGAATACCTCAGGGTTGGAGCTTCTGCGCCGCCTGCGGCGCGACGAGGTCAGTCGCAGTATTCCGGTGATCATGTTGACCGCCAAGGATGATGAAGACAATCGCATTCAGGGGCTGGATGTGGGGGCAGATGACTATGTCACTAAACCCTTCTCATCCCGTGAACTTCTGGCTCGGATCAAGGCCGTGCTGCGGCGTAGCGTTGACCCGGAAGAAGGTGATTCCGTTGAGGTTAATGGTCTGGTGCTTGACCCGTTGAGCCATCGGGTGTTCGCCGATGAAAAACCGGTGGATATGGGCCCCACGGAGTACAAGTTGCTGAAATTTTTCATGACCCACCAGGAGCGCGCCTATAGCCGCGGTCAGCTGCTAGACCAAGTGTGGGGCAGCAATGTGTATGTCGAAGAGCGCACGGTTGATGTACATATCCGTCGCTTGCGCAAAGCCCTGCTCACGGATTCTCGGGATTTTGGCAGCTTGATCCAGACGGTTCGCGGCACGGGCTATCGCTTCTCTGCGGCGGGACTGGAGTAGGAATGCCGCTGCAAGGCTGGAAGACTGAGCTTGCGCGGTTCGGGTTGTTATTGGGCATCGCCGCCTTCTTTGGGCTTATCCTCGATTTTCTACTTTGGTTTCTGTTTGGCACTGCACTTGCCTATGCTCTGTGGTCTTTAAACCAACTGCGCCAACTCAATCGCTGGCTGTATCGGGGGGCAGGGCGAGACGAACCGCCTGAGGCGGCCGGCCTGTGGGGACAGGTGTTCGATACGCTGTCGCAAATCCAGCGTGAAACCCAGAAGGTCAATGCCCGCTTGCAGGCAGATATTGAACATCTTCGGGCGTCTTTCGCTTCAATGGCCGATGCTGTGGTGATGTTAAGCCCCGATGGTTCCATCGAGTGGGCTAATCGCGCCGCGCATACGCTGCTCGGTTTGCGTCACCCCGATGACAATGGGCGCTTGCTCGTCAATCTTCTGCGAGCTCCCGACTTTATTGCCTACTTTGAATCCTGGGATTACGGCGAACGCTTTCAGATGGCGTCGCCGGTGAATGGTCAGGTGCGCCTGAGTGTATCGGTCTCTGTTTTTGGGCGGGATAATCGTCTGTTATTTGCCCGCGATATCACCCGCACGGTTCAGCTGGAACAGATGCGTAAGGATTTTGTTGCCAACGTATCGCATGAGCTGCGGACACCGCTAACGGTGATAAACGGGTATGTGGAAATGTTGGCTGACCAAGCGGAGGCTGACACGCCGGCGGCTCGGGCATTTGAACAGATGACCTCCCAGAGCCGGCGGATGCAAAATCTCATTAACGACCTGATGACCCTGTCGCGGTTGGAATCGCTACCTTCGGGCAGGCAGGACGACCTCGTAGCGGTTAATGGGTTAATGGAAGGTCTACGTGAGGAGATTGCTGCGGCGGCAACTGGCGAGCGCACGGTCGAGGTACATTGCGATGAAACGCTTCGCCTGATGGGTGATAGTAAGGAGATCCAGAGCGCCTTTTCCAATCTGGCGGTCAATGCCGCCCGCTATACGCGCGATGGAGATACGATTACGCTGCGCTGGTATGCGGATCGAGATCATGCCTATTTTGAGGTGGAGGACACCGGTATCGGTATCGAACCGCAGCATCTGCCACGCCTCACCGAGCGTTTTTACCGGGTAGATCAGAGCCGCGCCACAACCACCGGCGGTACCGGCTTGGGGTTGGCCATCGTCAAACATATTCTTATTCGTCATCACGGTGAGTTGCGAATACGCAGTAATCCGGGCAAAGGTAGCCGCTTCACCTGTATTTTCCCCATTTCAGCGACTCAGCGCCGGGATGTGTGAAAGAAATATTGCGGTAAATGCGGTTTGTCATTTTAGTGTCACAAATCTGTATTAATGTGGTCGGGTGACCAAAAAGCCACGACCGACGATCAGGAGACGGTAATGAAATTGAAGACATGGTTAGGCAAGGCTGCAATTGCCGGCGCCGCACTGACAATCAACCTGGTATCTGCCAGCACGGTTGATCAGGATCTGGCGACCTATGAAAAAGCGTCCGGTGTATCGGGCAACCTGTCTAGCGTGGGCTCTGATACGCTGGCCAACCTAATGACGCTCTGGGGCGAAGAGTTCAAGCGTCTTTACCCCAATGTGAACATCCAGATTCAGGCAGCGGGCTCGTCCACTGCGCCTCCGGCTCTGACCGAAGGCACCTCCAACATGGGGCCTATGAGCCGCAAGATGAAGGATAAAGAGATTGAAGCCTTCGAAAGCAAGTTTGGCTACAAGCCTACCGCCGTGCCGGTTGCAATTGATGCCCTGGCTGTTTTCGTGCATAAAGATAACCCGATCCAAGGGCTGACAATCAAGCAGGTAGATGCCATATTCTCCAGTACTCGCAAGTGTGGTGCCCCCAGTAGCATTGACACCTGGGGCGGCATTGGCATGACCGGTGCCTGGAGTAACCGCGATGTGCAGCTGTTTGGCCGCAACTCGGTGTCCGGTACTTATGGTTATTTTAAAGAGAAAGCCCTGTGTAAAGGCGACTTCAAAAATACCGTAAACGAGCAGCCTGGCTCAGCCTCCGTAGTGCAGTCTGTTGCTACTTCCATTAATGGCGTTGGCTACTCGGGCATTGGTTATAAAACATCCAGCGTTCGGGCAGTGCCGATCAGCAAGTCAGGCAAAGAATTCGTTGCTGCAACCAAAGACAACGCGGTCGCTGGCAGCTATCCATTGGCGCGCTTCCTCTATGTTTACATCAATAAGGCGCCCAACAAGCCGCTGAGCCCGCTGGAGCGTGAGTTCATTAAGATGGTGATGTCAAAACAGGGGCAGGAAGTTGTGGTAAAAGACGGCTATATACCGCTGCCTTCAAAGGTCACTGAGAAGACCTTAAAAGCCCTCGGCATATAATATGCCCGACGGCCGAGCGGCCACGCCGACAGGCGTGGCCGTTTTGCTTTAGAGGCGATGACGCATTGAGTCGCCTTTGTAACAATACTGTAACAAAATAGACATATCATGAGCCGCGACATGGACCTGTGGAGCCAGCAGTGAGCGAATCAGTATTCTCGGGAGACAACACCCGCTTTGCGCGCTGGCGCAAATTCAAAGACAAGGCTGCGGCTGTCGGGATCAGCGTTGGAGGCTCCAGTGTGCTGGTCGCCATTTTGCTGATCTTCTTTTATCTGCTGTATGAAATCCTGCCACTGTTTCAACCTGCCAGTATGCAGCAGGAACACCAGTTTGCCCGGGTAGGCAGTGCTGCCCCTACGCTCCATCTGGCGATAGAGGAACAGGCCGAGGTGGCTTTCCGTCTGGCTGAAGATGGCCAGTACAGTTTCTTCAGGCTCGCTGATGGCAGCGTGGTCAACGATGGTTTTCTGCCCCTGCCGGAAGGCACCAGTGTGACCAGCTTTGCCGTTGAATCGGAAACCAGTCGGGTGTTCAGCGTTGGTTTGTCGGACGGTAGTGTGCTGATCGCTAAACACCACTACAAAATCAGCTACCCGAACGACCAGCGGTTGATAACGCCGGTCATGCGCTACCCCTTCGGTGAAGCTCCGATTCGGCTGGCGGATCAGCCACTGCTCAAACTGGCCGTGAGAGACAACGACGAAGCTCTGGTGGCAATTGCCTACACCGCAGGCGGCAAGCTGGAGGGACGACGCTGGGTCAAGGAAGAGGATTTCCTGACCGAGGAAGTCACCCTGGTTGAAGAGCAGCTGTCACTGCCGGATCTGGATATCAAACCCCAGGCCATTCTACTGGGGCCCAGTCAGGACTGGCTCTATGCCCTGTCGCCGAAAGGGCAGTATCGGCTTATTGACGTAAGTGCTGAAGAAATCGTTGATGCCGGTGTACTGTTTGATAACGCGATGTTAACTGACGCGCGCTTTCTTCTCGGCGGCGTTTCGCTATTGATCTCCAACAGCAACGGTGAGACGACGCAGTGGTTCAACGTCAATAGCGACGGTGTAGTTCACTTGCATAAGATTCGCCGCTTCGCCGATAGTAAAAAGGGTATTGTGACAGTTAGCCCGGAGCATCGGCGCAAGGGATTTGTCGCGATCAATACTGCAGGTGAAGCGAATCTTTACTACAGCACCTCGCAGCGCCACCTAGCAAGCAAATCGCTTGGCGCTTCGATCGTGCAAAGCGCGATCTCGCCACGGGCTGAAACCCTGCTAGCAGAGACCAGCGATGGGCAATTCCTGGTGTGGGCGGTTGAGAACGAGCATCCGGAAGTGTCCTGGTCGGTTCTGTGGGAAGAAGTCTGGTATGAGAGTTACCCCGAGCCTGACTATATCTGGCAGTCTTCAGCGTCCAATAATGATTTCGAGCCCAAATACAGTTTTGCTCCGCTCGCATTTGGCACCCTGAAAGCAGCATTTTACGCGATGGTCATAGCGGCACCGCTGGCTATCTGCGGCGCGATCTATACTGCCTACTTTATGGCGCCGGCGATGCGGCGCAAGGTCAAGCCGCTGATCGAACTGATGGAAGCCTTGCCGACTGTAATTCTGGGTTTTCTTGCGGGTTTGTGGCTAGCCCCTTTTATAGAAAAGCATCTGCCGGCGGTATTCAGTATTTTCATTTTCCTGCCGGTGGGCGTGCTCGCTTTTGCCTGGTTTTGGAATTACATTCCGATGCGTTGGCGCAAGCACGTGCCCGATGGTTGGCATCCGGTATTACTGCTGCCAGTGATCATAGGTGTGGTCGCGCTGTGTGTCTGGATGAGCGCGCCGGTGGAACGCTGGTTTTTTGACGGCGATATGCGCGCCTGGCTTACTGCTGACCTGGGTATTTCCTTTGATCAGCGCAACTCGCTGGTGGTGGGTGTAGCCATGGGGTTTGCGGTCATTCCCACAATATTCTCCATCGCCGAAGACGCTATTTTTTCTGTACCCAAGCATCTCAGCTATGGTTCGTTGGCACTGGGCGCAACGCCTTGGCAGACCTTGGTAGGCGTGGTAATGCCAACGGCCAGCCCCGGCATATTCTCGGCTCTGATGATCGGTATGGGACGTGCCGTGGGCGAAACCATGATTGTGCTTATGGCCACCGGCAATACCCCGGTGATGGACATGAACATCTTTGAGGGTATGCGCACCCTGGCGGCGAATATCGCTGTGGAAATCGGTGAGACGGAAGTGGACAGCAGTCACTACCGTGTCCTTTTTCTCGCGGCTTTCGTGCTGTTCCTTTTCACCTTTGTGGTTAACACGATGGCAGAAATTGTCCGCCAGCGATTGCGTAACCGCTACGGCAACCTGTAGGAAGTATTTCAATGCCTCTGGAAAGTAAAAAACGTCATTCTTTCTACGAGTGGTGTCGGCGTGGTGAGCCACTGATCTGGATAAATGCGGCCGCCGTCAGCCTCAGTGCCATTGCGGTTGTCGGCCTGCTGGTATTGCTGATGGTGCGCGGTTTCGGCCACTTCTGGCCCGCAGACGTCATGCAGGCGCAGTATCAGCCCCATGGCGACAGCGCGACGCGTCTGATCGGAGAACAAGTACAAGTAGAATCTGTGCCAATAGAGCAATTGCGCAGTGCGGGATTCACGATCGACACGAACGAGGTGTTCCTCGATCGCCAGTTAATCAAAAAGGGTAACCGCGATGTGACCGGTGCGGATTTTGGCTGGGTGCTTAGCCTTTATCTGTCGGATATCAGCTACCCCGACGATATTATGGTGCTGGAACGTCGTGAGTGGGGCAATTTCTACGGCTTTCTGCGAGAGGTGAAGGAAGCGGGTAGCGTTGTTGCCAGCGGCGACTCAGCGTGGGCGGAGTTCGAGTCCCGCCTTGAACGGGCGCAGTTACTGTTCGAGCAGATTGAGAAAATTGAAAAGAAAGATATTGGCGCGATTAACTACAAGATAGAGAAGTTGCGTCTTCGTGAGCGCGGCCTCGAACTTGATGAGGATATGAGTCCGGCCAGACGTGCCGAAAAAGAGGCAGTAATTGCCGCCGAGCGAGCGGAGCTGGACAACGAATACAGGGCATACCAACAGCAGCTGATCGAGCTCTACGGGCAGATAAATCGCGACAGTATTGTCGCTGAAGTGGCCTCAGGCCAGCAGGTTGAGCTGCCGCTGGCGAAGATTGTGCATGCCTATAAGCCCAATGCGATGGGGATAGGCGGCAAGATCCTGTTTTATATCGCCAAGTTTTGGGAATTTCTCAGCGATGAGCCGCGCGAAGCCAATACCGAGGGGGGCATTTTCCCAGCCATCTTCGGCACCGTGGTGATGGTTATCATCATGTCCATCATTGTTACCCCGTTCGGCGTCGTTGCGGCGGTGTATTTGCGTGAGTATGCGCGCCAAGGCCTCATGACCCGAATCATCCGTATCGCTGTAAACAATCTGGCTGGCGTGCCGTCGATTGTTTACGGCGTGTTCGGGCTGGGCTTTTTTATCTATTTCCTAGGCTCCGAAATTGATCAGGTGTTTTTCCCGGAGGCCTTGCCTGCGCCCACGTTCGGCACCCCGGGTCTGCTGTGGGCGTCGCTGACATTGGCGCTGCTAACCCTGCCTGTGGTAATTGTTGCCACAGAAGAAGGGTTGTCGCGGATACCGAAAGCGCTGCGTGAAGGCAGCCTTGCTCTGGGGGCAACCAAGGCGGAAACCTTGTGGCGGGTGGTGCTGCCGATGACCAGCCCGGCCATGATGACGGGCCTGATTCTGGCGGTGGCTCGTGCGGCCGGTGAGGTAGCGCCGTTGATGCTGGTAGGGGTGGTTAAACTGGCGCCGACGCTGCCGGTGAACGGCAATTTTCCCTACTTTCATCTCGACCAGAAGTTCATGCATCTTGGCTTTCATATTTACGACGTGGGTTTTCAAAGCCCCAACGTTGAGGCAGCTCGACCACTGGTATACGCGACCGCGCTGTTGCTGGTAGTGATTATTGCCCTACTGAACCTGAGCGCAGTTGCGCTGCGAAATCATCTGCGCGAGAAGTACAAGGCGCTGGAAATTTAACAGAATTATTTTGACACGGTGACATCATGAGCACGGATTCAACCAAAGCCCGTACCCACGCGATCAGAATGGATTCCCTGGGGCGCAGTGCCGGCACTAAAAAACTCGCCGATGAGGATATCGCGCTGACGGTAGAAGACCTGAACCTTTTCTATGGTGAAAAACAGGCCCTATATAACGTCGACATGCAGATTCCCCGCAAGCGCGTTACGGCGTTTATCGGCCCTAGCGGTTGCGGTAAATCGACACTGCTGCGCTGTTTTAACCGAATGAACGATCTGGTGGATGGCTGCCGAATCAACGGGAAGATCAAGCTCGACAGCCATAATATCTATGACAAGTCGGTTGATGCCGCTGCTCTGCGCCGCAATGTTGGTATGGTATTTCAGAAGCCGAATCCCTTTCCGAAGTCAATCTATGAAAACGTTGCCTATGGTCTTCGTATTCAGGGCATTAATAAAAAGCGCGTGCTTGACGAAGCCGTTGAGCGTTCTTTGCGTGGGGCAGCCCTGTGGGACGAAGTGAAAGATCGTTTGCAGGATAACGCGCTGGGCATGTCGGGCGGTCAGCAGCAGCGCTTGGTGATTGCGCGCACGATTGCGGTGGAACCTGAGGTGCTGTTGCTGGATGAACCAGCCTCGGCGCTCGATCCGATTTCAACGCTTAAAATCGAAGAGTTAATCTACGAACTCAAATCGAAATACACGATAGTAATTGTTACCCACAATATGCAGCAGGCAGCGCGTGTTTCGGACTATACTGCGTTTATGTACATGGGTAAGCTGATAGAGTTTGGCGACACTGATACGCTGTTTACCAACCCCGCGCAGAAGCAGACTGAAGATTACATTACCGGTCGTTACGGATAAGTCCAGGATCTCATGATGGAAAAAGATTTGCACTCACACCACATTTCGCAGCAATTCAACGCCGAGTTGGACGACGCGAAAACACGCATGCTGGAAATGGGCGGACTGGTTGAAAAACAGGTGCGCGATGCAATTTCCGCTTTTATGAATCTCGATAGCGGCATGGCGGAAGAAGTTGCCCAGCGGGATAACAAGGTAAACGACCTTGAAGTAGAGATAGATGAAGAATGTACCCTGATTCTGGCGCGACGACAGCCCGCTGCAAGCGACCTGCGAATGGTACTGGCCATCAGCAAAGCCTTGAATGATCTTGAGCGCATGGGGGATGAGGCAACCAAAATTGCGAAGCACTCCATCGCATTGGCGAACGAGGGCGGTGTGTCACGCAGCTACCTCGAGATACGTCATATCGGCGATCACGTAGGCGCAATGGTGCGTGATGCGCTGGACGCGTTTGCTCGCTTTGATAGCAAATTGGCGTTGACGGTTGCTCAGGAAGACAAATCGGTCGATATGGAATACGGCACCGCGATGCGTAGTTTGGTCACTTATATGATCGAGGATCCGCGCAGTATAGGCAGCGTGCTGAATATCATGTGGTCACTGCGCTCTCTGGAGCGGATTGGCGATCATGCGCGCAATATTGCGGAACATGTTATCTACCTGGTGGAAGGTAAAGACGTGCGCCATGTCGGACTGAAAGAAATGGAAGCTGAAGTTAAAGGCTGATTGCCAGACACCCATACCGCACATTGAATAACTGCGCCGGAACCCACTAGTCCGGCGCAGGTTTTCAGAATCCGGCTCCCCCCGGCCCAATGGGCCAATCCAACCACATCCACGCTAGCAGCATAATCGACCAGCCTCCCAGAAACAGCAGGGAATAGGGCAGCATCAGAGCCATCATTGTGCCGATGCCTAAATTTTTGTCGTAGCGTTGAGCGAACGCGACAACCACCCCGAAGTAAGGCATCAAGGGCGTAATGATATTCGTTGAACTGTCGCCGATGCGGTAAGCAAGCTGGGTGGCTTCCGGCGAGATTCCGAGCAGGTACAGCATAGGCACAAACACAGGTGCCAGCAGAGCCCATTTGGCAGAAGCGCTGCCAATCAGCAGGTTGATAACAGCGCACAGCAGGATAAATACAATCAGTAGCGGTGCTGAAGGAATAGCCAGTGTGGCCAGCAGGTTGGCCCCCTTAACTGCGGCTATGGCTCCCATGCCGGACCAGGCAAAATAGTTGACGAATTGAGCAGCAAAAAACATAAGCACGAGATAGGACGCCATACTGGCCATGCTTTTTTCCATGCCCTCAATCCAGTCTGTGGCGCGCCGATAGCGTTTGTTTTCGAAGCCAAAGGCGATACTGGCGCTGGCAATAGATAAAGCGATCAGCGTAACGATGCCGGAGAGGAACGCAGAGCCTATCAGGCTTCCGGTATTGGGGTTACGCAATATGCCATCGCTCGGCACCGTCGCCGCCAGCAGTGCGATAGCCCAGCTCAGGCTGACAATGAGTGTCCAGCGGTAAGAGACCGGATCGCTTGCCTTGTCAGCAAAAGCTTCTGTGGGTTCTGCTGACGCATAGTGTCCGAGCCTGGGCTCAACCCAGCGTTGGGTGGCCAAGGTGCCGAGCGCGGTGATTAACGCGGTGGAGGCGATCATGAAATAGTAGTTATCGCTGGCGGCAACGCCGGCGTCTGCTACTAGTTTGACCGCTTCCGTGGACAGTCCGGCCAGAATTGCGTCGAGTGGCCCAATGGCTAGGTTGGCACTATAACCGCCGGAGACCCCGGCAAAGGCAGCCGCAATACCCGCCAGCGGATGTCGGCCCGCACTGGCAAAGGCGAATCCCGCCAGAGGTACCAGTACCACATAGCCTGAATCTGCTCCGAGCGATGACAGTACTCCCGCGAACACAATGCCTGCAGTGAGCAGGTTGCCGCGGGTACGAGCCACGAGTGCGCGCAGCAGTGCGCCCAATAAGCCCGAGTGCTCAGCTAGGCCAATGCCGAGAATGGCAACCAAAACGGTGCCGACGGGGGCAAAGCTGACAAAGTTTTTGACGGTATGAGTCACCATCCAGCGCAGACCATCAGCGCTCAGTAATGAACGCACTATCAGTGTTTCGTCGGTGGCCGGGTGGGTCGCCTGCACCCCAAGCCACGTCAATAGGGCCGACAGCACAGCGACCAGGGCGCAGAGATAGACAAACAGCAGGGTCGGGTGGGGTAGTTGATTGCCGGTGCGTTCCAGCCAGTTCAGTAAACGGATAAAAATTGGGTTCTGGTTTGTCAAATTAGCACCAATGATTTCTAGTCCTTATGGTCGGTAGTGTACCATTAGCTTCTGTGAATACCGCAGGGGCAAAGCCTTCGGTGGCGCCACATTTCCCGTTCTTCCGATTGCCTGGTGCAGGCATTCATGCTCAGGATTCTCTTGTGACCAAACATGCACAGGCAGCCGACAGGAAGCCAAATTTGACCATGCTTTATTTCGCCATGATGGCGATTGGTATGGGGCAGACGGTGGTCTTTGCCGTTTTGCCCATGCTGGGGCGCGAGCTGCAGCTGGATCAAATTATTTTTCCAGTGCCATTTACAGACATGACCTTTGCTCCTAGGGAAATGGCCATTACGTCACTCTCAGCGTTAACAGCTTTGATCTTTTCAATGGTGTCGCCCTTTTGGGGGCGCATGAGTGACCGCTTTGGTCGCAAGCCCATCATTATTTTCGGACTGGTTGGCTACAGTATTGGCACCGTCACGTTCAATACTGCGGCTTCGGTGGGGTTGGCCGGGCTGCTCGGCGGCGTTGCGCTCTATGGGTTGCTGCTGGCGACAAGGGTGTTGCACGCGGTCATCATGTCCGCAGCCAATCCAGCGGCCTCCGCTTATGTGGTTGACGTGACAACTCTCCCCGACCGCGTCAAAGGCATTGGCAAGTTAAGCGCGTTTAATCAGGTGGGTTCGATGGTGGGGCCGGCGCTGGCCTGGTTTGTATCCATCAGCTTTCTCGCGCCAATGTATTTGCAAGCATGCATAACATTGATCGCCGCAGTGCTGGTTATGCGCTATCTTCCCCCGACGGAGTCGCATAAAAGCCGCCCTAAAAATGAGAAAAAACTGCGGGCCTTTGATCCGCGATTTCGAGCGTTTGTCTTGATCGGGTTTGCCATTTTCAGCATGTTGGGCATGGTTCAACAAACCTTGGGTTTTTATTATCAGGATATATTGCAGCTCGACGGGGTGCATGCTGCGCAGATGTTTTCTATGGCGATGGTCATTTCGTCGGCATCGATGCTCGTGGCACAGTTTGGCATCGTCCAGCGTTACAATGGCGTTCCGATTAACCTGGTGCGATTCGGTTTGCCGTTCAGTTTTGTCGGCTATCTTATGATTGCCAATGCATCGAATCTGCCAATGTTGTTGGGTGCCATGGTGTTTTTCGGGTTGGGAATGGGTATGGCGGGCCCGGGCTATACCGCGAGTGCAACGATGGTTGTTGACGCGCACGAGCAAGGCGCGTTGGCAGGATTGTTGGGTTCTGCTGCGGGCATGGGCTTTGTGGTTGGGCCGATTGCAGGGGGGATGCTGTACCGGAGCGAAGCCTCATTACCTTACTGGTTTGCCAGCGCAGTGATGTTGGGTGTTATCGGTGCGGTTTTTCATCTTAGCAAGCGTATGCAGCTTGATCGTCCTGATTAAAAAATAGACAGTTTTGCGAGGGCTGCATCGCTTCGCCGTTTGCGCTCTTTTGCCCAGAGTTATCCACAGGGTTGTTCACTGAATCTGGGGAAAACTTTTTTCCAGCCCAGCGTAAACAGCAATATTTTTATAACATTTTTGTCTTTTTAGGCTTGAGAAACGTACTGAATCTGTTAGAGCGTCGCAATATATGATTTTTTCATGTCGACACTGTCACATCTTTGTAACTGTGTGAAAATGCGTGAAAAACGTGCAAATTACCCGAGCGATTTTATCCACAAGCCAGGACAGCGTGAAAATAATCATTGTTTCTGATACCGCAGACTACCTTTTGGTAGACAAACCCGCAGGCTTTTCGGTGCACCGCGACCAGCAGCTTGTATCCCTGCTCGACTTGCTGCGACAACAGACCGGTTACCCGTATCTCGCGCCAGTTCATCGACTGGATCAGGCGACATCGGGATTGTGGCTTCTGGCAAAAACCCCGGCTTCAGCTGCTGCGCTCAGCGCGCAATTTGAACAACGGCAGGTTGAAAAATATTATCTGGCGCTGTCCGATAAAAAGCCGTCAAAAAAACAGGGTAAAGTCGAAGGTGCCCTGGTGAAAGCCCGCGCTGGAAGTTATCGCTTGGCGCGCTCAGGCGAGCCGTGGTCCGTGACGCAATTCTTCAGTTATGGATTGGGGGACGGGTGTCGGTTGTTTTTGTTAAAACCGTTAACGGGCCGCACTCATCAGCTCAGGGTGGTGATGCGCAGTCTCGGTGCGCCGATCCTGGGCGATACCCGCTATGGCAGTTCGCAGAGCCAACCCGATCGGTGTTACCTCCATGCGTATTCGCTGGCGTTCTCCGTGGGCAGCGAGCTAATCCGCTATACTTTGCCTCCAGCGCAGGGGACGGCATTTCTCGCCGAGCCCTGCCAACAGCGATTGGCTGAATTGAGCGCCCCCTGGCAGCTTTCTTGGCCACAGATTGAAAAAGGAAAATTGTGAATCATTTTAAGGACCCGATGCTGGATCTCGAAACCCGTCTGAATGGGCAGACTGGGCGCATTGGCTGGCATGAACTGCAGCGCTATTTTGCTCGCGGTGTGGTGAGAGAGGTAGCTCAGGGCATAGACCTGATTGATGCCGGTAAGGCCATTATCGATAACGACACATCAACGGTGGAGGCATGGATTGCGCAAGATAAGCTTCGGGTGCCAGACGACACCCAAGCGCAGCAGTGGTTCGACGAGAACGCCGAGGTCTGGGCGCTTGTCATTGCGCCCTGGGTGTTGATCCAGCTACCGTAACAACCATGATGACCTCCGATACGCCAGAAGATACGATACGCGACGCACTGGACGCCTATTTTCGAGCTTTTGCCGAGGGCAGTGATGTGCCGCCTGCGCAGCGTTTTTATCTGGAGGGATATATGCAGGCTTGTGTAGATGGTGGGTTGCTCAACCTGGCCCAGATATCGCAGATGATTGTGGAAAGCTGCGGTCGGCACCTTGGTGATGAAGTGGCAAGCATATATCAGTGTGCGGATGCGCTGGTGTTGCACAGCCATATGAAACGGGCTCCGGTGTATCCGTCGTGCTGAGCGCACTGTTGCAGAAACTCCAGCAAAGTGGCTGTCGTGGGTTGCTGTTTCTGAGCGGTGAGCGCGGTTGGGTAAACACTGCGGCGGCACAGGTGCTGGAATCGCTGTCTGGCGACGTGCTGCTAGTTGGTAGCCACACCGTCGCGGGCGTTGAGCCTACCGCAAAATCGACTCTTCTCGGCCAGGAGTGCGACCTGCTGTTATGGGACCTCTACGCGCGGCCAGACCTCAATACCCTTGCGGCGAGTGGCGGCTGCCTTGTCCGCAGCGGTCTATTGCTGGTGTTGGCACCGGCTCCGCAAGACTGGTACAGCTATTTTACCTGCGACGACGGTTCTCCCAGTCATTATTGGCAGCATGTGCTGCGCTGCATTGAGCAGTATCCTCAGCGCTATCACTACTCGCAAACCTCGGGCTGGACGGTGCCGGACGCGCCATTTCCTACCCTGGCTGCTGATGCGTCACTGCCTACGGCAGACCAGTTGGAGGTTATGGCGCTGGTACGCAGGGTGCTGCACGGGCATCGTCGCCGGCCGCTGGTGATTCGCGCTGACCGGGGGCGCGGTAAATCTGCGTTATTGGGCCTGTGTGCCGCCGAGTTTCTGCAAGAAGACACGGGCAACATCCTGATTACAGCACCGCGTCGCCAGTCGGTTGTTACGCTGTTCAATCATGCGACTGAGGCAGTGGGGCGCAGCGAGGATGCCAGCGCTAGCGCGCTGGTCGTTGGCGACAGCGAAATGGTGTATTACCCGCCAGATCAATTATTGAAGCACAGTCCGCCGGGGCGCATTCTGCTGGTAGATGAAGCTGCGGCGATCCCACCCGCTCTGCTTGAGGCAATGGTAAAACGCTATCCGCGGGTAGTGTTTGCCACCACAGTACATGGCTACGAGGGGTCGGGGCGCGGCTTTGATATTCGTTTCGCTGACTCCCTTGATCGAATAGCCCCGCAGTGGCACCTGGCTGAACTTCAGGAGCCTATTCGCTGGAGTGAGGGAGATCCACTCGAAGGCTTTTTGAACCGTTGTTTTCTGCTGGATGCAGAACCCGTATCCGCGCCTTCTAACACAGATGATAAGCTGCGCGTGGAGTGGGTTGATAAAATGGCCTTGCTTGCAGACGAAGACTTGTTAAGACAGATCTTCGGATTATTGGTTGCAGCGCATTATCAAACGTCACCTTCGGATTTGCAGCAGTTGATGGATTCACTGGCCACCAGCGTTTTTGTGCTGCGCAGCGAAAATGGGGCGGTACTGGGGGCCGCGCTGGTTATGGAGGAGGGTGGGCTGCCCGATACCTGGCTTGATCCGGTGCAACAGGGGCAGCGACGCCTGCAGGGGCATCTGTTGCCACAATCCCTCACTTACCATTTGGGTGTCGATGAGGGCCTGCGTATGCGCTGTGCACGTGTCAGTCGCATCGCGGTTCATCAATCTGTGCGCCGCCGCGGCCTCGGCCGATTATTACTGGGCGAAATAGAGAATTTTTCTCTGGCTGAGGGCTTGGATTACGTCGCCTCCAGTTTTGCTGCTGACAGTGATGTATTACCTTTCTGGTTGGGCGCTGACTATGTGCCGTTGCGTCTGGGCATTCGACGCGACCCCTGTAGTGGCAGCCGAGCGCTGTTGGTCGCGCGGCCATTGTCGGAATTAGCGGCGCGGGTTCTTACACCGGTCTGCGAGCGGTTTGCACAAGACTTTCCCCTGCAGTTGCGTGAAATATTTAGTGAGCTGGATTGGAAGGTGGCTCTTGGTCTACTCAACGCGCGCGATCTTACGATTCGGGTCAACGGTGCTGCAAGACGTGATGCCCAGAGATTTGCAGTAGGTGAAATAGCCTACGAGCATGCCTATGCGGGTTTGTATTCCTATTTGGCGAACTGTCCTGTTGGATTACCTGAAACCGAAGATGTCGCGATCGCTCTGAAAAAAGTATTGCAGGGTCATTCGTGGAAAAATCTTGCCGATGAATTTCAACTTGCTGGTCGTAAAGCACTGGAGCAGCGCTTGCGGCAGGCGTATCGATTTATTTTGTCACTGGAGGGATAAACGACAATGGCTACTATTTTCAGTCGAATCATTGCAGGTGAGCTGCCCGGGCATTTTATCTGGCGTGATGAACAGGCCGTCGCCATTATGACTATTGCCCCGATTTGTGCAGGGCATGTTCTGGTCATTCCGGTTGAGGAAATAGATCACTGGGACGATATGCCTCAAGCGCTGGCCAACCATTGTCTGTCTGTAGCGCGGGCAATCTCCAAGGCGCAGAAGGCGGTTTACGATTGTCAGCGCGTATCGCTGCAGATTGTCGGGCTGGAAGTGCCGCATACGCACCTGCATCTGGTGCCAATCAATCGTATGGAAGATGCCAATTTTGCTAATGCGGCACCCGCTGATGGGCAAGATCTGGCGCGGGAAGCAGAGCGGTTACGCGCCGAGCTGGGTACGCAGGGCCTTTGAAGCCCTGCGACTAATTCAGGCAGGCAGGCGATCCACAACGATGGCGCTGCGTTGAATATTACCTTTCAGCCAGCTACCACCGTCAGGGTCCTTTAGAATGTCGCCGACACCGCCGGGTGTTTCAATCAGCACGTCCTGCTGTTGATTCTGCAAGAGCTCCCACTCTGGCAATTCCATGGCGCTTAGACTTTTCAGTAGGCTTTGCGCATCAAATTCAAAGTGTTGCCAGGCGCTGTGCTTGCCGCCAATGCGGGGGCTCAGGGTTTTGTCCAGCGCCAACACGCAACGCAGTTGCTCGATAAACTCACCAGAGTGGCCCTGTTCGACAAGCCACTCGCACATTCTGGTTTCCAGCAGGCGATAGCTGCGCTGTGGCGACTGCAGCAGGGCCAGATAAATTTTCGCACGCTGTTCATACACGGCCATCCGGTCGCTGGCATCGAGACCTCCCAGTTCTTCCCGGTATTCTTCTAGACAGTCGCGCAACAGCGAGCGCAACAGGGTCGATATGCCGCTGCAGTTCGACAGCGCGAGGAAGCGGGTGGTGAGCGGCAGCAGGTGGCCGTGAACAAACAGGATATGTGAGCTGATCAGGAAATAGCCTTCAAAGCCCTCGTCGCGGCTGAAGGTATGGCAACCCACCACGTATTCGCCTTTGGCCTTGCCATAGCCCGCTACCGGTATGGTCTGAATCTGGTATTCATTGCGTTTTTCGTAGAATTCGGTGCCCGGCAACAGGGTATATCCGAATATATTGATGTTGGGGAAGGTGGCTAGCAACTGATCCAGATTGCTTTCGAAATCGCGCAGGTTGTCGCCGGGTAGCCCCCAGATGAGTTCTGCGGCGATGGGTACGCCCTGTTCTGCCATCTGTTTGGCGATCGGCTCATACTTGTTGGATGCCATATTCTGGCGATTGCTGAGTTCCAGTGCCAGTGGCGTTAGAGTCTGAAGCGCCAGCTGATAGTGGGGCAGCAGGCCATGCCGATTCAGCAGCAACACAATTTCCTGCACGCGCGGACTGTGTTTTTTAGACCAGGAAGTGGCAAAGGTGCTGGGATAGCCGGTTTCGCTTTTGAGTTCGCAGATCAATTCGGCTTTGGCAAGGTCGTCTTTCAGTGCGCCAAAGTTGGAGTCCGCCAACCAGATGTCCTTGATGCCGGAACCGACAATCTGGCGCCAGTCGCGTTCGATACGCTCCATCGAAAATTGGTACATCTTGGTGCCGATAGCACCGGTTCCCCATTCGCAAAACGCGCATTTGAAAGGACAGCCGCGGCTGGTTTCATAGGAAATTGAATCATACAGTGCTTTGCCTTCAGCGTCGGTGAGCGGCACGACCTCCAGCGCCGAGGGCAGGCTGTCAAGATCCATGCGCCGATTGCGCTCGCGGGTTTTTACCAGGGTGTCGCCGTCGAGGTAGGCCAAGCCATCAATGGCGGCCCAGTTGTCGCGTTCTGGATTGTCGATAATTTCCTGAAATGTTGTCTCTCCCTCACCCAGAACGATGAGGTCAAGGGGTTCATCAAAGAGGTAGTCTTCTGCCTGTTGCACGTGAGGCCCGCCGGCCACCAGCAGCGCTTCCGGGCATGCCTGCTTGATGTCGCGGGCAATGGCCAGAAATTCTGCGGCATTCCAGGTGTAAAAGCTAAAACCGATAATGGGGCGAATGCCTGCGGCGAGGGCGGCTTCAGCTGTTGCGAGGTGTTGCTTGCGCCAGGTTTCGGGCCAGGCCAGCGCCTGGTCTCCGTCGCGAAAATGCACCAGTGAAATGTCGGCCGCGTCAGGTTGGGCGCTGTAGCGCTGGAAATAGGCTTTCAGCCCGCCAGTGGTGGTCGGCGCGGCGTAAAACTGGTCTGAATCCATGCTGAGTAGCCAAACGGGCCGCTGGATATACGTGGCAGAGAGAGCGTGAGCAGGCATCGTAATATTATATTCGTGTTAGTTATGCAAAGTTAAAAGGCTAGCCTAACAGCCTTTGTGTGCAGGGGCATTAGCATTTTTTAAGCCGGTAGCGGCGTATCAGGCCAATAGTGGCGATATTTTGGTAAAGGGAGTAAAGGACAGTGACAGAGGTAGTGGTAAGCCGTGAATTTACGGTTCCAGCCGATCAGGTATGGGCAGTGCTGGCAAATTTTGGTGATATCAGTTGGGCGCCGGGTATGGACCGGGTTGAGCTTATTGGCGAGGGCGTAGGAATGACCCGCCGGATATTTATGCCGGAGATGGAGCCTATTGATGAGGTACTGCAATCCATTGATCATCAAGCTAGGGAGTTGCGTTATACCATTCCTCATGGCAACCCCATGCCCGTCACCGATTATCTGGCTGGCCCCCGAGTGACCGCAATTGATGACACCCGTTGTCGGGTTGATTGGTTCGGTGAGTTTGTGCCCGCCGGTGCCAGTGAGACCGAGTCAGCAGCAGCGGTTAAGGGGATTTACGTCATGATGCTGCAATGGCTTGATGAGCACCTGGCTCAGTCGGCCTGATCGACCAGATAGCGCTCCATGTAGCCAGGATGCAGACTGTAACCCAGCGCGCAGCGACGTATCAAATCCAGGCACAGTGCGCTCACCCAGGCTCTGAATAGGCTCCGTCCAAGGGGTATGTGAAGCGGGTAGCTGTAAACGTTGTCGCGTGTGGCGAGAGCGATCCAGACCGTGCCAACGGGCTTTTGTTCGGTGCCGCCATCAGGGCCGGCAATGCCGGTTACCGCCACGGCGATATCGGCTCCGCTGTGCCGCAGCGCGCCATTGGCCATGGCCTCGGCGACTGGCTTACTAACCGCGCCGTAGTGTTCCAGGGCCTCAGCCGGAACGCCCAATTGCGCCTGCTTCATCGCATTGGAATAGGTTACCCAACCTGCCTCAAACACCTGTGATGCGCCGGCTATGTCGGTAAGCTGGCTGGCAACCATGCCACCGGTGCAGGATTCGGCCGTGGCCACGTGCAACTGTTCTCGATACAGTGCGTCGACGGCTGCCTGCGCCAGACTGGAGGGCGCGTTGGCAATATAGGTATCCTGAAAAATATCGTCGATCAGGCGTTGCTGCCAGGTATCCAGCAAGCTCTGATTGGCAGAGCGTGTCGTCAGTTTGACTTCCAGTGCCGGCATGGAAGCGCGAAAGCCGAGCTCGATCTCGGCTGGCCAGTCGGGATACTGATTGGATATGAGTTCCTGTAAAGTGGATTCGCCGCGGCCAAAAACCAGCAGGCGTCGTGTTTCCACGGCTCCCGGCGCAAAGCGTTTGCACAGGCGCGGCAACACTTCGTGTTTAAACATGAGTCGCAGCTCGGAGGGTACGCCTGGAGTAGCAAAGATCAGGCAGTCGTTAATCGTGAGAAAAATACCTACAGCGCTGCCGGTTTCATTGGCAAGTATTTCGCAGCCTTTCGGCAGGATAGCTTGCTTGCGATTGGCTTCGTTGATGGCGTAGTTGCGTTTGCCACACCAGTGCTCCAGATGTGCCATGGCGTCAGGGTGTTCGGTCAGTGGTACATTGGCAGCCAGTGCCAGAGCCTTGGCGGTCAGGTCGTCTACCGTTGGCCCCAGCCCGCCATTGATGATCAGCACCTGGCTGCTGCGGGTTTGTGCTTTAATTTCGTCAACCAGTTCCGGTAGGTCATCGCCCAGTGTTACTTTGCGGGCAATACGCCAGCCATGCTGGCCCAGAAGATCTGCCATCATGGCTGAATTGGAGTCGACAATATCGCCAGACATGATTTCGTTGCCGGTGAGCAGCAGTTCAACTTTCATTCTAATTCTCAAATTATTAGCGGGTTTTCCCGAGGGAAATACTCTTGTGAAAAGAGTAGTGCGCTTGTAGGCTAAATACAATTATTACCGCTTGGTAGAAGGCCTTTATGAATCGTATTGGGTTGATAGTTGTTGCTGTGATTGCTGTATGTGCGTTGGGCTTGCAGGGGTATCAATATCAGCAGGGGCGGGAATATCAGCGCGACCTTGCGCGTGAGTTGAGTGCGCTGCGAGCGGAGTTGCAAACGGTCAAGGAAGACAATGAGCGACTGCGGCAGGAGCTCGCCGAACTTCAGGGTAACGACCTTGATACGCTTGTAGATGATGCCAGTGAAGCGTTGGTCACCGGCTGGAACAGCATGTTGACGGTATTGGAAAACGAATTGCGCAAGGCGGAGCAGGCCTTGCGTGATAAGCGTCAGCAGGATGAGTCACGTTCACCAAAATAACAGAGGGGGCTCGCGGTGGGTGAGGTCAAACGCAAGGTACAAACGGTCGAGGTCAACTACGTCTGCGACAAGTGCGATCACGGCATGGTCGAAAAATGTGGCGCCACTGATCAAAAAACAGGGGAAACACCCCATCAATGCATGATTTGCGGCCATCCGCACAGCTTCAAGTGGGTTTCCTACCCGCGAATTGATTACATCGGTGTCGATGAGGCTCTTTAAGTCGCTGGGGTTAATAGAGCAAAATCTTCGGTCAGACGGCGCCGCGCGGCACCGTCTTCATCACTTCTTAATCAGGATGTGGGCAGCAAATCCAACCGCATGCCGGCATTCCAGCCACCGTCAACGATAAATTCTGAGCCTGTCGAATAACTACTGTCGTCAGACGCGAGATACAGCGACATATTGGCTATTTCTATGGGCAGACCCACCCGTGGCAGGGGGTGATTGACATAAAAGGCATTGTCGTCGTCATTGGGCTCCGTTTTATCACCGGCGGCATGCATGGCCGTGAAGACTCCTCCAGGATGTACCGTGTTTACCCGAATGTTGTGGGGTCCATACTCCAGGGCGGCGGATTTGGTCAGCCCGCGTAGGGCCCATTTGGTCGAGGAGTAAGCGCTGAGTCCATTTTTTGACTGCAGGCCGTCGATGGACGAGATGTTGATGATTGACCCGCCACCGGCCGCTTTCATGGCGGCAAAAGATTCACGGATGCCTATGTAGGGGCCCAGTTGATTGACCCGGATAACCTTTAGATAATCGTCGGGAGTGGCCTCGGTGATCGCGGCGTAGTATAGAATAGCTGCATTGTTGACCAGTACATTGTAACTGCCCAGCGAGGACGCCAGGGCAACAGCTTTTTGCCAGTCAGCTTCACTGGTTACGTCGAGATGCAGATAATGAGCCTGCTCTCCGATGCTATCCGCAACCGCCTGGCCTTCCTTGTCGAGGACATCGCCAATAACCACTTGTGCACCCTCCTTGGCGAACAGTCGGGCCGTCGTCTCGCCCATGCCGCGCGCGGCGCCAGTAATAATGGCAACTTTACCATCTAGTCGTCCCATGGTATTTCCTCTTTGTTAGTGTGGCGCTATTTAATCCCGCCGAGATAGCCGGTTCAAGCGCGGCAACTAACCCATTCGGACGAACTCTTGTTGGGCGTGCTTGTCTTAGCGTTAAAGCGGCGGGTTTAAACCTGAATATTTATAGGGTGTTGTAATGAAAGGCACAGTGGTTTTGCAGTTGTGTATGGTTGTCTGTCTTGGTCTGCTGTTTACTGGCTGCGGTAAAATGGAGTCAACTGGCGGCGATGGGCATGGTGATACGGCAGTGACGGATGTCACCAGTATCACGGAGCTGGGGGCGCCGTCTTCCGGCACGGTTGCACCTGCCGATGAGGGAGGGGGTGACGGTCAAACTAGCCGCGAGAGCATTTCGGCTGATGCTGCAAATGCAGGTAAAGCGTTGGCTCAGCCTCTGGATTTGAATCTAGTGCTTCCTGCTGAGTCAGAACAGCAGTATCTGTTTTCTGAAAAAAGCCAGGCTCCCAACTTTTTCCAGAGCCAGGAACCAAAACCGGCGGTTAAATGGAAAGGTAAGCTTTATATGATAGAAGAGCCAGCCACCGAAAAGCGCATGGAAAACGTTGATGGCGGTGAAATTAGCGTAGTGGTGCCACTCAAGTAAGAGGACCATTGACGCAGTTTATGAGGTTTCCTGCCTGAAAGGCCTGAATAATCTCTGCCGATTGGGCAATCAGTGCCTGCCGGGATTCACGGCTACCCCAGGCATTGTGTGGTGTGATGATCAGGTTCGGATGTTTCAGGGATAACAGTGGGTTCCCGTTACGCGGGGGCTCTTCGGTCAGCACATCGGTGGCGGCGCCGCCAAGCTGGCCTTTGCTCAACGCGCGCGCCAGTGCGCGTTCATTGACAATGCCTCCGCGTGAGGTGTTGATCAATAAGGCACCACGTTTCATCAGTTGCAATTCTGCTTCATCGATCAGGTTGCGCGTCTGATCGCTCAGCGGGCAATGGATGGAAATGACATCGCTCGTAGCCAGCAAAGTGGTTAACCCCTCTCTAGGTAATGCCGCTTCCTGTTGCGTCTCGGCCGAAAAAGATTGCAATGCTGCTGTTTTCATCCCCATGGCGCGTGCGACTTTTGCTACGGCGCGGCCTGAATTGCCGGCGCCGATAATTCCCAGCTTTTTCCCCGCAAGGCCAATTAAAGGTTGGTCCAACAGGCAAAATTGCGTGCTGCGTTGCCAGACTCCCTGTTGCACCGTTTGCTGGTAGTAGGGTAGGTGGCGCGCCAACGCAAGCATGAGCGCCAGTGTGTGTTCTACCAGTGAGTTCGTGGCGTAATCGACGTTGTTGCACACAGCGATTTTCTGGCGGCGAGCAGCCTCCAGATCAATATTGTTAACCCCGGTGGCTAAGACCACAATCAATTTCAGGTGTGGTAAACGCGACAGCACATGCTGGTCGAGCGGAACCTTGTTGGTCAACGCTATATCCGTGTCGAGTAAGCGGCCCGGTAAGGTGTCGGGCGGTGAGTACTCAAAACTATCCAGTGTGGTCACGGCGTTTTGCAATGGACTGATGTTCAGGTCGGCCAGGTGCAGTGAGCCGGCGTCCAGTAGCGTGGCTTTCATGAGCGAATGTCTGTCAATGAACACGCAGTGCACCATAGCAGAGTCTGTGACGCAGGTAAGCTATCGCGACAGCTTTCAGAACGTTACATGTGTAACGTAGCGGTAGGCGAGGAAGCTGGATTTATGTCCATATCTTTTCAATCTAATTTGTAATTATTACCAATTGGCGGCGTTCGGGCGGCCTGTCTCAGAACCTGGTTATGAGGCCGTAGCGCCGCTAAAAATTGGCCTGATTATTTAAATTAAATAAAAACAATAAGTTGAAGTCTTTTTTGTGCTCGGTTGGCGAGGTTTGCTTGCGCTGGTTCACAGTCGGGGTCGCTGACCTACGGATAACTACGTATTGTGAGTAATCACACAATAAGCAGTTGAAAATGAATGTGTAATGGACTCAACGCTGAGCACTTATTGTGAAAACTGTCTCGTAGTATGTCTCAGCGGCGTTGAAGACAAGGAGATAACGCATGAAAAAATTTAAAAAACACGCACTGAAATCCGCCATCGCCGCAACGCTGGCTGCCGGTTTTTCCTCCGCAGCGTTCACGCAACCCGTCGCAGGGATAGTGTTACACGCACCGGGTATTGGTGATGTTCTGGCTGTTGGTTTGATAGGCGACGGTGGGCTGGTCGATGTTAACGTGGCTGGCAGTCGGTTTGCGCTGACCCCTGATGCAAATCCGGTGGCGGGTTTGCCCAGTATGCTTAGCGATCTGCAAAATGGCACCGGTTTGCCCTTGGCCGACCTCGCTGGCTTTGTGGGCGAGCTCCCTGCTGCGCCATTGCCTGGCCTGCCGAACGATCCCTCCGATCTGTTGAGCCTCCTGCCCACTGATGGTGGCATTCCAAGCCTCCCGGTTGATCCGGTCGCAACAGTCTTCAGTGTTGTTTCTGGTGGTGGCGCACCGTCGCTACCGGGTTTGCCGGTTGATCCGGTAGGTACGCTGACCGGTCTGACTCCATCGGGTGGAGCACCGTCGTTGCCGGGTTTGCCGGTTGACGTGGTTGGCACACTGACAGGTGCTTTACCTCTGGACGCGCTTCCGCTCCCCTAAGAAGGCCCCCTATAGGTCTTGACGTTTGCCTCCCGCTGGGAGGCTTTTTTTTGCGATTTGCTACCGCACTGCCGCGCTTTAGTCTGGCGGATCACCTTATTGCTAACTATTCTGTTTTGGCGTGTGACGTAGCACGCTGCGGCTTTCGCAAGCGATAAATTGCGAGTGAGGGGCTGGTAACGAAATGTTAAGCTGGGCGGGCGTTTCTCGAAACAACAGTTAGACACTAGCTAAGGGCTTGATACATTGAATCATTTGATCGCGGGGAAAGGTATCTGTTGGTGGCGCGCTTTATGGTTGATCGCGTATCTATTGATAGGTGCAAGTGTGCAGGCGCAAACCTTCGCAGATGGTGCATTACGATCGTTGGAGCGGGAGGGCGGCATACCCGTCTTGCCAGTGGTTACCCTTGGTGATGTCGATTCACTTTCCGGCAATAATACCGTTATTGATATGAATGCAATCCCTGCGGACGATCTAGACGGTATTGGCTTTTCCAGTTCGTCTGTCGGTGTTGCCAGCTTGCCGGAACCTGAGTCTGACACGATCCGCAAGCGGAAAAACACCGAAATCAGTTTGCCAAATTGTGACGACGATGATGGAGATGGTGTTTGTAATTCGCAAGACTATTGTGACGACACGCCGAACAACGCCATTGTATTGCCCAGCGGTTGTCATCTGACAAAAGGGGCTCCACTGGAGTTGGTGGGTGTGTTTTTTGATTTTAATGGCACAGTTTTGCGCCCCGAATCGTTTGAAATACTCGATCGTGTGGTGGCCGTCTTGCGACAGCAATTTCAGGTCGTGGTAGAAATCGGTGGGCACACGGATTCGCGTGGTAGTGAAGAGATCAATATCGAGGTTTCTGATGCGCGTGCCAAAGCGGTTTACGATTACCTGATAGCCCGTGGTATCGCTTCTTACAGGCTGCGTTATCGAGGCTATGGCTCGTCGCAACCAGTAGCGTCTAACAGTCTCGCGACGGGGGCAGACAATGCTGAGGGACGTGCGCGTAATCGGCGTGTTGATATGCGCGTAATTAGCGAGCTTACGCCGGAAACGGCGACAAAGTAGCCATCCTGGCCGGATGGTTAAATACATTGACGGATAGTAGGGACGATACTTTATGGCAATCGATCTGCCGCCGGTTATACCTCCGCAACTTTCTACTGCAGAACGTATTGAAGCTCAGTCGAGTATTAGTGCTGGAACTATTCAAACTCGTGTTGGCGAAACGCCGGTAAAAATCAGTGGCAATCGCTACCTGACCGAAGAGCAGATTTTGCGGTTGACGGGGGCTTCGAAAACTCCGTCACAGGCTATCCGAGCCTTGAATCAGGCCTATTATCGTTCGGGGCATTTGCTGGTCACAGTTTATTATGCGCAGCGCGGCGACACCGTTTACGTCCATGTTGTGAATGGTGAACTGGCAGCAATTGAAGGGCCGGACAGCGTAAAATCGCACTTTTCACCGCTCGTCGGTGATGATGATCTCACCGTAGATGAGTTTGAACGCCGGCGTGTGTTGGCTGAGTTGCAAGCCCAGCGTATGGGGCGCGAGTACGTTATAAAATACAAAACCGACGATGATCCTTCGAAGTTGAGTCTGGTGTTTACCCACGAAGAAGCATCAGACTATTCGCCGACAGAGTTTTCGTTGTCGATGGGTAATGAAGGAAACCGCTTCGTTGGTCGTTACTTTGGTGGCGCAGAAATCAGACACCATTTCTGGAACGGTACCGAGCTGAAGCTAGAATATGACGGTGCGCTGACAGATTGGGGTGAAAACAGTGGCGGCAAGAACTATCACGGTTTAAGCCTTAAACTCGGCAAACCAACACGGTTAGGGCTCTATGGTATGGAAGTGTCGGCGGTTGATTATGAGCGCGACGCTTTTCTGGTGAATTCGTCGCAACCAGACAATTCGCCTGTATGCCTTCTTCTTCCGGTATTGTGTCCTACGCCTGCAGCGTCGCGCACCGCTGTGGTGGTTGAGGGTGAAATTCAGTCTGCCGCACTGACCGGAGAGCAGATCCTGTTTGCTAATCGTCAGCACAGGCTCACCGTTAGTGAGCGGCTGGAATACACCGAGTCTGAAGTGTCGCTTGATAATGGGCAGGTACTGGAAGATGAGGCACATGGCGGGCTGGAAGTGGGGCTGAAGTATTTTCGTCAATCACGCGTGTTTGGTCAGCCGGTGCGTTGGAGTGCGCAGGGCTTTGTAGAAAACGGGCTTAGCGGAGATTCCGGTACGCTGGGAACGGAAGATTTTGCCGATGCCGTAAGCAGTGGTAAGCGCACGGCCGAATATTTGTTGTTTAAGCCCAAGCTAGGAATGAAAATCGGATTGGGCGGTAGCTTTTCATTTGATATCGATGTGCTGGGTCAGTACGCGGACGGCAAGCAAGTACCGCAGCAGAAGCAATTTGTTCTCGGGGGTATATCGACGTTGGCTGCCTACCTGCCAGGTGCCTTGATAGGGGATAGTGGCTATTACGTTAGAACTAAACTCGCTCAGGATAGTTGGACGGTCTTCGGTATGGAGCTTACCCCATCAATATTTATCGAGCACGGCGAAGCAGTCTATGAGGATGCCGGCGGCGAATTTGGACGTACGAGATCGTTAACAGACGCTGGCTTTCGAGTCGAGGGTGAGCTGGGACGCGGGTTTACTACCCAGTTTGTTACCGCATTTCCCATCAGTGAGCGCAACGTTAATGAAGATGTTGCGAAGGAAATGGAAGCGGACTTCTTCTGGCAATTGCGCAAAGTGTTCTAAGCGCAGCAATTAACGTGGCAGGGTGAGAGTCAGTAGGGCGCCTCCAAGGGATGAACGGCTAATGGTAATGCCACCTTTGTAGGCCTTGAGTATGTCGGTGGCCACCGATAAACCAAGGCCTTGCCCACTTCCGTACTGATCACCCCGGCTGCCTCGCTGTAGCAGGGTTTCAACCTTGTCGTCGGGGAAACCCGGTCCATCATCTTCAATCAATACTGTGGCCAGGCTTTCGTCATTGGGCATGATTGCGGTCACCGAAACGGTATGTCGCGCCGCTTTGCAGGCGTTGTCCAGAAGGTTGCCCATTAGCTCCATGAGGTCCTGTTCGTCAATCCCCAGGTGGTCGTGCTCGGCACAGTTCAGCGTAAAGCCGAGTGCTTTATCCCGGTAAACTTTATCCAGTGAATTGAGCAGGCGTTTCAGCAACGGTTTGATGGCTGTTTTGCTGCCAAGTTGATGCGGACCGGCACTGACCGCGCGTTGCAGCTGATAAGCGATGATATTGTTCATTTTATCGAGCTGTTCGTTAATCAACCCGTCCCGGTTTCTGTCGATGGCCGATCGCATCACGCTGAGCGGAGTCTTTAGGCTGTGCGCGAGGTCTCCCAGGGTGTTTCGGTAGCGTTCACGCTGCTGTTGTTCCTTGTCGAGCAAGCGGTTGAGATTACGCGTGATGCTGATAAGTTCCTGAGGATAGGCGCCACCCAGTCGATCCCGCTGGCCGGTCTCGAGCGCTCGTAGTTCTCGACTCAGTTTGCCCAGTGGATTTAAGCCCCAGCGCATGACAATGACCTGTATCAGGAGTAGCACAATACCAGCAAGCCCTAACCAGAGAGCGATGTTGCGGCGAAAACTCAGTACCTCTGCCTCAAACGTGTTTTGGTTTTGCAGGAGAGTAAATATCAGAGGGTAGTCGACGCCGTGTTCGTCCTCCCAGATGACGTGATAGCGGTAGCGAAAATAGTCTTCGCCGCGCACAGAAAATGTGTCAAAAACTTCTTCGCCAGGTGATACTGCCGAAAATCCAGACTGCAAATACTGCATGGAGTTGGCGGATGAAGACTGCCATTGTAGAACGCCATTGCGGCTGTGAATGAAAGCGTAGAGACCAGAGCGGAACTGCCAGAATCTAGGTTCGCGCAGACGTTCTACCGACAACGGTTGGGTGTTGCTCCATTCCATGACGCCTAGAATGCCGTAAAACTGAAGCTGTAATTGTGACTGCTGGGCCGCGATCAGGCTCCGTGAATGGGCCTGATCAATGGCGTAACCTGTGATGCCGAGAAAGAGCGGAAGCGTCAGCAGGCTGGCGAGTAGCAATCGCCGAATGATTGACCCCTTGCCCTGCGGTGCGGTGCTCATTCCTCGGGTTGGAGATCTAATCGATAGCCGCGGCCACGCACGGTGGTGATGGGTTTGATTGTGCCTTCTGGATCCAGCTTTTTACGCAGACGGGCAATAAATACTTCAATAACGTTGCTGTCGCGGTCAAAGTCCTGATCATATAAATGTTCAGTGAGCTCGGATTTGGAGACTGTCTGGCCACAGCGGTGAGCGAGGTATTCCAGTGCGTTGTATTCAAAGGTGGTGAGCTCTAGTGGAGTGTCGGCAATGCGAACGACCTTGGCGCGTGAATCAATCACAATGCCGCCATTAAAGCGAAGCTCAGGGCTTGCGTAACCAGCCGAGCGCCGAATCAATGCGTTGGCCCGAGCAAGAATCTCTTCAATCTGGAAAGGTTTAACTACGTAGTCATCTGCGCCGGCTTCCAGTCCGGCAACCTTATCCTGCCAGCGGCCTCGTGCTGTTAGTATCAATACGGGGAAGTTGCGATTGGCGGTGCGCCACCGGGAGACTACCTGAATGCCGTCTAGTTTCGGAAGGCCGATATCGACAATGGCCAGATCGTAGTTGTATTCCTCTCCCATAAAGAGAGCATCTTCGCCATCGCTGCTGGTGTCACAGGCAAAACCTTCGGCCTCGAACTGCGACGAAAGGTAGTCGAGAAGATCTGGCTCGTCTTCGACGATCAGTATGCGCATGGTTGGTTTTCCTGTTTGGCGCTGCGGTTAATCGGGTCTGACGGTCACAGTTTTGACTTTGCCATCATCCTGCAGAATGCGAACCCGATACACACCGTTACCGAGGTGGCGCGCGCCAACGGCACGACCGTTGTAGCGTTGTTCGGCTATTGCTACCGCACGCTCTGGCGATTCCTCTACCAGATTGCGACGCAGCGAGGGATCGGTTGCGGGCGGCCTCAGAGACGGAACTCTATCCAGATCGGGTAAGGCTTGCAGTGGCGCGGACACAGTGAGTCCGGCAGCGAGCAGGGCGCTGGCCAGTGAGACCTTCAAGTGATGTATGTGCTGCAAGTTTCTCATACGTCATTGGGCCGGTTGAACCGACACGGTTACCTTGAGTTTGTGCCCGGGATCATAAGGGAGCCGGGTCGTGTATTCATTGCCATGGTAGCGATATGTTACGTCGTAGCCAACTATCTCTCGTTGCCAGTGCACATCGCGTACCGTCTCACAGCGCCGTTCCACATGGTAGTGGCTGTTGTGTCGGGACGCCTGGCTGCCAACTGCGGCGCCGACACCCGCGCCAACGAAGGTTCCCACCGCCTTGTCGCGGTCGCCGTGCGCGATCTTGTTGCCGATGACGCCACCGATGATGGCTCCCAACAGGGGGGCTGCGCTGTTGCGTCGAGATTCATGGTAAACCGTTTCATCCCAGCAATGTTCACGTGGTCGCTCATGGGCAACCTCTTCGTAAATAGGCACGCTACTCACAACCTTTGCGTAGTGGGTATGCTGATGGTCAGCCAACACCTCGTTAGTTACAGCAGGCATGACACAGATAAAACTGATCAGTTTGACAACGGTTCGCATAGGCAAACCCCTTTTGGTCGTTACGGTAAAAAGGGTACAGCGCACAGCCTGAACGGCAGCTGAAGATTGGCCTGAAACGCAGTGGAAAACTGCGCCGGGGGTATGTGCAATGTGGTGCGGCTTGCGGCACTATACGGCTCTGTCGATTCACCTATTCATTCATAAACGCATAAATCAGGAAGGCTATGAAACTATATACGTTTGATATCGCGCCCAACCCGCGCCGGGTTGCGCTGTTCATGCAATACAAGGGCATCACGCTGGATACTCAGCAGATTGATCTTGGCAAGCTGGAGCAGTTCAGCGACAGCTATAAAGCGATCAATCCGGACTGTTCGGTACCTGCGCTGGCTCTCGATAGCGGTGACTGTCTGGTCGATGTGGTGGCGATCTGTAGCTATCTCGAAGGGGTGCATCCCGACAAGCCGCTATTGGGTGCCGATAATCTGAAACGCGCGCAGGTACTGGGCTGGATGCATCGCCTGTATTTGAGCGGTTTTATGGCGGTGGCGGATATGCTGCGAAATCAGGGTGATATGTTCAAGGATCGGGCGCTGCCTGGGCCCGACAAAGTAGAGCAAATTCCCGCGCTGGTCAGTCGCGGGCGCGATCGTTTGGCAGGGTTTTTCAGGCAGATGAACAGCATCTGCGAAACGCGCGACTACCTGGTTGGCGACAGTTTGACGCAAGCCGATATCGATCTGCTGGTAGTCTGCGAATTTGCTGCGTGGGTGAAGGAAACCGTCCCGGAATCTTGCGCTGCATTGCTGGCGCACATGGCACGCGTGCGAGCTGCGCTGCCTGCGAGCTAGGTTGATGATAAGGTTTGCTGCTTTCTGAAACCGTTGCTAGGAAAAAGGCCCCGCACTGGCCGGCGGGGCAGCGTTTGGCTCAGGTGAAGCCTGAGCCAGGGAGAACTAAGCCCATCGCATCGCGGCAGGGTTGTGCATGCCTCTAGAACCGCACATTCAGGCTACCGCTCAGCCCATGATTTACCCGCACTCGGGTAGTACTGCGCTCATAGTGATGCTTGCGACGGTATTGATGGGGTCGCTCGTAATAATGATAGCTGTACGAGTAGTGGGGCCGGCTGTGATAGGTATACGTCACGTGACTGCTGTGCCTGTCGTGGCTGTGCGAATGATAGCTGTGGCTGCCATGATAGGTGTGGGTGTTGTGATAATGACGGCCGCTTTCGTGACATACGTATTCGGTGTGGGTGTCGTGCGCTAACGCCCGTTCAGCACCCAGACCCAGAGCTGCAAGGCCACACAGTGCGATGAGGTTTTTCATGCTGTTCTCCAGTGAACGAGTTCCCAGTGTTGATCGCAGTTTGGCATGCGTAAACTGAACAGAAGCTGAAGGCCTGGGCGAAGCCATAATAATTGTGCGCCAATGTCGGCTTGAGCGGGTGACAACATAATGGAATATCCCTATCATTCTGGGCAGTTTTAAAACAGCTGTTTTTATTTGGGGGCAATCGAATAGTGAGATGGGTCTGGATAGTCTGGTGGCTGCTGCTGGCCTTGCCGGCATGGTCGGCGCCGCCGAGTTTCGAGCGCACCGAGGAGCGGCAGCCTTGTCGCCATTACAACGCACTTAAAATCCCGCTGTTTGGCGATACCCACGTGCATACCCGTTACTCGCTCGACGCCAGTACCCAGGATACGCGTACCACGCCCCAGCAGGCCTACCGTTTTGCGCGTGGGGAGCGCATCGGTATTCAACCCTGGAATGACGAGGGAAAAGCGCTCCGTAGCCTGAAACTGGCGCGCCCGCTGGATTTTGCCGT
Source organism: Litorivivens sp. (assembly GCF_057445395.1). NCBI lineage: Bacteria > Pseudomonadati > Pseudomonadota > Gammaproteobacteria > Litorivivens > Litorivivens sp. The sequence goes on along the minus strand of NZ_JBVBUV010000002.1, from coordinate 56,211 downwards.
TGTCACCGATCACGCAGAGCTGATTGGTGAAGTGAGCATGTGCAACAGCCCTTCCGTAGACGGCTATAACGCTTGGCAGTGCAAGGTTTATCGCCGGTGGCCGCGGGCGGCTTTCTTTCTGTTTAATACGCGGGCGTCAGCCGGTGGCAGGCTGGGTTTGTGTGGCGACGATGGCAATCGCTGTCTGACCGCTGCGCTGGCGCCGTGGCAGGAAATGCGTGAGGCTGCCGAGCAAAGTTATGATCGCAGTGACAATTGTGATTTCACGAGTTTTGTGGGCTATGAGTGGACCGGGGCCTCGGAAAATCTAGCGAACTTGCATCGCAATGTGATTTTTCGCAACGCAGTGGTACCGGATTTGCCATTCAGTTTTGTCGATAATCCCACGGCGCGAGGGCTATGGCAAAACCTTGAAAGCAGTTGTCTGGATGCCGGCACCGGCTGTGATGCGTTGGTGATTCCGCACAATTCAAACCTGAGCGACGGCTACATGTTCAGTCCGCAGGACGCCGACGGCGTGCTGCTGACAGCAGAAGATCAGGCTAAGCGAAGTCGTCTTGAGCGGCTTGTGGAAGTCATGCAACACAAAGGCAGTTCTGAATGTTTTTTCGGCCCCGGGCAAATGGAGGACGAGCTGTGTGCGTTTGAACAGCTTCCCTATGATAAATTCTCCGGCAAATTCATGAATCTGACCCGGTCGGCGCCAGCAGCGGACGATGGGTTTTTACGCGATGTACTGAATGATGGCCTTAAGCTGAAAAAAGAGCTCGGCTTCAACCCCTACCAAATGGGCTTTATCGCCAGTACAGATACTCATCTCGGTGCGCCGGGGGCTGTGTCTGAAACTGACTTTCCCGGGCATGGCGGGGCAGGGGAGCCAGCGGCAGCCAATAACAAAGGGTTACCGGATGACCTGGAGTTCAACCCTGGTGGGGTGGCGGTTGTCTGGGCCGAGGAAAACAGCCGCGATGCGATTTTCGCCGCCATGCAGCGCCGCGAAACCTATGGTACCAGCGGGCCGCGTATGTCCGTTCGATTTTTTGGCGGCTGGGATCTGGATCGCGAGTTGTGCGAGGCCCCGGATTTTGTTGAACGCTCCTACCTGGGTGGCGTGCCTATGGGCGGGCAGTTGCCGTCCGTGGCGAACCCGGAAGACCCGCGCTTTATCGTCTCTGCGCTGATGGATCCGGGCACCCTTGATTCACCGGGGACAGCACTGCAGCGAATCCAGATCATCAAAGGCTGGATAGATGGCGCAGGTAACAAGCGCCAGCGTGTCTATGAAGTGGCAGGCGATGCCAATAATGGCGCATCGGTTAACCCGCTCACCTGCGAACAATCGGGCGATGGTTTTAAACATCTTTGCCGAGTGTGGACCGATCCCCATTTCGATCCGGCCGAAGATGCGTACTATTACGCGCGTGTGGTGGAGAATCCGAGCTGTCGCTGGAGTCAGCAGATTTGTGTCGCCAATGGGGTTAACTGCGCAAACCCTGGCACAATTCCCCGCGGGCTGGAAGCCTGTTGCAGCGACACGCATCGCCCGGTGATTCAGGAGCGAGCTTGGACCTCTCCCATTTGGTACTCCCCAAACACGGATTCTCTAGCCGGTGACACGCTAAATAATGACACCCCGAGCGAAAAACACTCGAACAAGGATTAGTACGTAATGCGGTTTCTACGGCAGCCATTGCTGCATTTTCTGGTGATTGGAATCGCGCTTTTTGCGCTACAAATGTATCGGGACGCAACTGCGCCGATTGATATTGAAGGGCTTGACGCCGAAACCCGTCTCCAATTACGAGATGATTTCGTGCGACAGACCGGCAGAATGCCGACTCAGATACAGATTGTCGCACTGGAGCGTCAGGAGCTGGATAGCCGTATTTTGTACGCTGAAGCGCTGCGTCGAAATTTTCACCGCGATGATGCGGTCGTGCTGCAGCGACTGCTTCGCGACGCTAACTTCCTCGGCATCGAAGGCAGCGACGACGAAAAGATTCGCACTGCCATCGCGCTGGGCGTGCACGAATCGGATGAGGTGATTCGACGGCGGATGATTCAGCGTATGGAGCGTCTTGGGCGTGGCACGTCCTCGGCTTCACCGACGCGAGATGACCTTGAACAAATCTATGAGAGTGAAACTGACCGCTGGCAAGTGCCGGCCCGTTTGAGTTTTCAGCATGTTTTTTTTAGCGCCGACCGCGACGCAGACCCCGAAGGTCGGGCACAGCAAGCGCTAGAGGAATTGCGGAGCGGAGCCGACTCCGCCGGTTTCGGAGATCCCTTTTTGCACGGACGTGCCTTCCGCGATAAATCCTATCGCGATATGACTTACATGTTTGGCTCTGAATTTAGTGATGCACTGGCGGCGCAACCACCGACTGTGGGGCAGTGGAGTGAACCGGTGCCGTCTGCCTATGGAATGCATCTGGTGCGTGTCACTGATATCGTGCCGGCGACAATCCGCAGTATTGACGATGTTGCTGCCAAGCTGGAACAACTCTGGCGCGATGATCACGAACGTCAGGCCTTGCAGGCTTTTATTGAACAACTGCGACAACGCTACAACGTCGTGGCGCCGGGAGATGACGTATGAAACATCTGTGGTTATTGATGCTGTTCATCTCGTTTAGCCCGGCATGGGGCCATAAATTGGCGCCATCATTGCTCGAGATCGACGGTGAGAGTACGACGACGTTTAACGTATTGTGGCGAACCCCGGCCTTAAGCGCGCAGGTTAGCCCAGAGCCGATTTTCCCCGAGACGTGCACAATGGCCCAGGCGGCACAGCAAGCCGTGGGTACGTCGGTAGAATGGCGCTGGCACATGACGTGTGCCGAAGGCCTTGAAGGTCAAACCCTGCAGGTTCGCGGGTTGACGGCCAGTCGTACTGCCGCGCTGTTGAAAATATCCCTGGTCGATAATCGTCAGTACAGCCAGTTGATGCGGCGCGACAGTCAGACCTTTGAGATTCCCCGCGTACCTTCCACCTGGGCGGTGGTCGGACAGTATTTTGTGCTGGGCGTTGAGCACATACTTATCGGTATAGATCACCTGTTGTTCGTCACCGGTCTGTTACTGCTGGCGGCTTCCTGGCGGCAGCTGCTGGTGACAGTAACAGCTTTCACAGTAGGTCACAGTGTGACGCTGGTGCTGGTGAGCCTCAGAATTATTCCCGAAGTGGCGGTTTGGGTGGAGCTTGCGATTGCAGCCACGATTTTGTATTTGGCTGTTGAGCTGAGCTACAAGGCTTTTGCACAGCGCAGTGGGCGCGTGCGTTGGCCGCTAATCGCCGTGTTTGGGCTGGTACATGGTCTGGGCTTCGCCAGTGTGCTTGAAGAGCTGGGGTTGCCCCAGGGGGATGTTCTGGCGGGTCTGGTAGCCTTTAATGTGGGAATTGAAGCTGGGCAGCTCGTGTTTGTCGCAACGCTAGCCTTGCTGTTCTGGATGTTGCGCTCGCTATCGGCCTCACTGGCGCCGTTGATGCGCACTGCCGCCATCTACACGATGGGTGGGATGGCGGTGTTCTGGTGCCTGGAGCGCAGTTACGCGTTGTTACTCAGCAGCGTCTACTTTTTCTGACGTGCTTTGCGCCGCAGCGTCGCGCTCATTTTTGGGCGTGTCGCTTGTCTTCTCAGCACCGTCGGGTTGGTCGGTGCTATTTTCCTTTTTTGCATTTTCAGTCTCGCCGGCTTCTAAAGGTACTTCTGTGCCAGCGTCGCCGTCGGAACCTTTGTTTTCAGGTTTGTCAGCATCTTCGCGCTTGTCTGACTCTTCGGATTTGTCAGAACTTTTCTCTGCGTCGTCTGCTTCTTCCTCTTTGTCACCTTTTTTCTTGCCGGGGTAGCGATCCATGGGGATCAACGGGTGCAGCGCCAGCGCGACACCCTCTTCAATAAAGCTGGTGTTTTTGAGTACCTTGTCGCGTCTCACAAAGCCCAGATGTGGCTTGCGCATATCGATGGCAGATAGGGTGTCGATGCCACCGCGGCTGGCAAACAGCGGTCGGCCGTTAAGGTCATAGATGGTGACGATCAGGCTTGCTGCCTTGACCGGCTGCGACCAGTTAAAATCTACGGGGACCCCAGAGCCGGCACCTTGCGTGGCAGGCTTACGAGTTACCCCGTACCAGCGCGCGTAATGGTTCATACCGGAGCTGTGTTGTACGTCATGCGCAATCAAGTCGGTAAAAACGACTGCGTCAACACCACCAACCACTTTCAGTGTGGATAGCGTGTTGGCCATGACGGCCTGCCAGTTACGACGGTCAACCTTGCCGGATGTGGGGTCGTAAAAATCACCGTAGGTGTACAGTGCCTGGTTCCAGGCGTTATCAAACAGATGGGTGGGTGCTATCTTGTAGCCCTGACTCTTGAGCCTGTCGAGTACTTCTTCATCGATTTTTGGGGCTGCTTTCCGTAACATTGACAGGGTCGGCTCGCCACTGACATTCACACTGGCGAGTAGCAGCGTTTTGGGCGGGTTTGCCTCTAAAGCCTCCTCATCCATGTGGTAGGGGTAAACGGTTGGGTTGTAAGAAACCGTTGAACAGGCAGCGAGAAGCGCACAGAGCGCCAGCCAGATAAATCGCACAGTGAACTCCCGGTTGAAAAATTAACAGGGGGCGATTCTACCAACCGCCTTGCGCTGTGAGAAGCAAAGGCGGCAAGAGGCAGTTATGCAATTGAATTATAAAGTTTCCGGTGATGGCGACAATGTCGTTTTTCTGTTACATGGACTGTTTGGTTCGGCGAGCAACCTTACGCAGTTGGCCAACGCTATTGAGGGGCGTTTTCGTGTCTATCGCATTGATCTACGCAACCATGGCGAATCATTTCATTTTGATACGATGTCGCTATCAGAGATGGCTGACGATGTTCGACGCCTTGCAGATGCGGAAAACGTTGAAAAATTGGCCTTAGTCGGACATTCGCTGGGCGGCAAGGTGGCAATGCAGTTTGCACTGAGCAATCCAGAACGGGTTTCACATCTGGTGGTTGCCGACATCGCGCCGGTTGCCTATAAACCGCATCACAACGAGACTTTAGCGGCCCTGCGTGCAATCGATCTGCGCGCTCTGAAAAGCCGTGGTGAGGCCGATGGGGTGCTGGCGAAGGTAGAAAGCGAGCTGGGTGTACGGCAATTTTTACTTAAAAATCTCGCTCGGACTGACAGTGGGAGTTGGCGCTGGAAGTTAAATCTGGAAGCTATTGCTCACTGCTACGACGATTTGTGCCAGGCACCGGAAGGGCCCGGCTTTGATGGCGAAACCCTGTTTATCAAGGGGGAGCTGTCAGCCTACATTCAGGACAAGCATCGCGGTGACATATTCCGCTTGTTTCCCCGCGCCGAGCTGGAGGTAATATCCGAAACCGGTCATTGGCTGCATGCGGAGAAACCGGAGGCATTTAATGAATTGGTGGCGCGCTTTCTGGATCGTTAGCGCGGTCTCAGCATCTCCAGTAGCAGGTCTACTGTAGTATCGAGAGATTCATCACTGGTCAGCTTTATGCCGGTGGCGCGTTTAGTGAGTGGCGCCACCAGCAGCAGATACGTCAATGCGCCGGAAATAATATGCAGGATGTGCAATGGCGGACCTGCGGGCAGCAGGCCATGAGCCTGCGCCAGCTCAACAAACCGGGTGCCTTCCTCTATGTCCTTTCGCAAGTGTTGTTCTACCAACCAGTCTAGACGAGGTCCCGGTGTGGAGGCCTCGCGAAACATAATGCCAACCCAATCGGGGTGGTCTTTGGCAAAGCGAATGATTGCGCGGAACACGTCGCGCAGCATTTCTCTCTCCTGCGCCGGTGTGCGTTCGTTGTTCAGGCGGGGTAATTGCGCTTCAAGGCTGTGTAACTGTGCCCAGAGGTGATTGACCGCCTCCTGCCACAATTTGAGTTTGGTTTCGAAATGGTATTGCACGAGGGCCTTTTTCAAGCCTGCGTGACTGGCAATACTGCCCATGGAGGCGGCATCGAAACCCAGCTCAGCAAATACCCTGACAGCCGATTGCAAAATCTTCAGGCGCGTGCGTTCGCGGCGTTGAGCGCGCAGATTACTGGCTTCCGGCAACGGTCTCTCCTCATAGTTCAATAGCAGACTCTACTGTCTAATTGGTAATTTGACAATACGGTTGCATAGTGAAATTATCCTGCCAACCTCGACGCTCAGGAAAATGACAATGAAAATTGACGGCCCATTCTACGCCGATATGGAAAACGCTGTGACTGAGGCGCAACGCTGTGCTGAAGCTGGCTACGATGGGATCTATACATTAGAGGGCAGTCGCGACCCATTTTTTCCGCTGGTGTTGGCCTCGCAGGCCTGTCCCGAGCTCGATATTGCCACGGGGATTGCCGTCGCATTCCCTCGAAACCCTTCGCATATCGCCTACCAGGCCTTTGATCTGCAGCGTTTTTCAAAAGGAAAGTTTCTGTTGGGTATTGGGCCGCAGATAAAAACCCATATCGAAAAGCGTTTCGGCCTTGATTTTGATCCGCCGGCGCCGCGTATGCGGGAGTACATTCAGGCGGTCAAGGCAATCTTTAATTGTTGGCAAAACGGCGAGCGGCTCAATTTCCAGGGAAAGTACTATCGACATACCCTAATGACGCCGATGTTTAACCCAGGGCCGCTGGAGGCTGGTGTGCCGCCGATTTTGCTTGGCGCCTTGGGTCCTAAAATGACGGAAGTGGCGGGTGAAGTTGCCGACGGCCTCATCGTCCATCCATTCAACACACTGCCTTTTGTGCACGACCGACAGTTGCCGGCTGTACAGCGCGGTCTCGAAAAATCGGGCCGTTCGCGCGATGATTTTATCCTGCAGGTGGCAGCCATTTGCGTTACCGGCGCTAATGAAGAGGAGTTTGCCGCTGCGAAAGCGACGGTGAAAGGGCTGTTGGCGTTCTATGGTTCCACGCCGGCTTATGTTCCGCCGATGGAAGCTGTGGGTTGTGCAGATTTACACCCGGAGCTTAATCGCATGTCCAAGCAGGGGCAGTGGCAGGAAATGTCGGAACTAATAGATGACGATTTTCTCAATCATTTCGCGGTGGTAGGGGAACCCGATACCATAGCCCGGCAGCTATATGACAAGTACGGTGCTGACGCGGATCGTCTGAGTATTTATGCGCCGTATCAATCGTCTCCCCACGTGTGGAAAGATATCATCAGCGAGTTGAAATCGTTAAGCGGCCGCTAGGGCCGCTCCGGGGTGATCGCCGTTGGTTTGAGGCCGGTGGCCTAGAGGGTCAGTTCCATAACCACAGACGCCACGTCGTAATCACCAATGTCGGCATCATCTTCTTCATTGGATAGTTTCATCCTGTCGTACTGCAGACGTATTGCGATCTGCTCGCTGATTTCGCCGCGTATGCCTGCGCCATACATCACATCGGTACCATTGGCGTCATCGCGGTCACGCGGCCCAAATACATTGCTGTGGGTTTCTACGTTCCAGTGGTGAAAACCAGCGCGCCCAAAAATACTAAAGCGCTCAGTGAGCGGCAGACCCGCCAGCGCAGAGAGCGAAAGCGAGCGGGTTTCGCCATCTAATGTCGTCAGGCCGTTACTGATGCTGAATTCACCAAGATCGTGATAGCCAAGCTGAAATGCCAGCCCGTCTCCTGCCCGGTAACCGATGAAAGCGTTTGTTGTCGTGTCTTCATCGTCGGTGTCGGCATTGCTGAAATTGCTGCCTTCGTCGAGTTTGAGCTCGCCCTTGCCGGCACCCAGTCCAAGCATCAAGCCGTCCTTAGCCCATGCGCCGGATGCAGCGCCACCGATAATCAGCAAACTCAAAAGCAGTTTTTGTTTCATCGCGAACACTCCTGTTGATTAGGGATTTTCGCGATCATAGTGAGGAGGTGAAGAATGGGGCAATGCAGTTTTGCCAAAAGCTCTCGGTAAAACTGGTGTTAATGCTGTTGTCGAAAGATTGTGGGAAGCTGTTCTCAGGTGATTTTCACAACTGTCGGCCTATCCGTACTGCTGTGCCGCCCTCTCACGCGGCACAGTAGGGTTCTGTTATTTTTTTATCTGTTGAGCCATCATGTTGTCGACTTTTTCACTATAGGGCGGCAAGGTACCAGCCAGCTTCGCCAAATTGACAAAACCCTGCTGATAAACCGCCTTGGCATGGCTGAAGGTGCGGAACCCTTCGAAGCCCCGGTAGTTACCGATGCCGCTGTTACCCACTCCGCCAAAGGGTAGATCGTCACACGACACATGCATGGCGATATCATTGACTGTGACGCCACCGGCAATTGAATTGGCAAGCACGTGTTCACGTTCGATCTTGTCGGTGCCAAAGTAGTACATCGCCAGCGGGCGCGGCCGCTGATTGATAAAATTCAAACACTCGTCAACGGTGCGGTAGGGTTTGATATTCAGGATTGGACCGAAAATTTCATCCTGCATGCAGGTGAGGTCGTCGGCTGGGTCGACAATCAGGTGTAGTGGAATTCGGTGGCGGCTGCGATCGCTCCAATCCTCGTTGGCGGGATTCAGAGCTTCCACGCGTGCACCGGCTTCGCGCGCTTCGTCTATATAGCCTTTGACCCGATCAAAGTGTCGCTCGTTGATAACGGACACAAAATCAGGGTTGTCGTTGATCGTTGGGTAGAGCTCGTTGATCGTATTTTTACAGGCGGTGATGAATGCTTCCAGGCGGCTGGCCGGGACAAAGCAGTAGTCCGGAGAGATGCACAATTGCCCGGCGTTCATGCCTTTACCCGCAATAATTTTCTCGGCGTACTCTTCGATATTCCCGCTGTCCGACACAATCACGGGAGACTTTCCGCCCAGCTCCAGGGTAACCGGAGTGAGATTTTCTGCGGCCGCTTTCATCACCAGTTTGCCGATGCTGGTAGCGCCAGTAAAAATGAGGTGGTCAAAGCGCAGGCTGCTAAACGCTGCGCCTACTTCGGCGCCACCGGTAACAATGCAGATCTCGCTGTCCTCAAAGTATTCTCTGAACAGTCGCTGCATGAGTTCCGCCGTTTTGGGTGTGAACTCGGATGGCTTGATCATTACCCGGTTACCGGCGCCGATGGCATCGGCGAGGGGGCTGAAAATCATGTTCACGGGTACATTCCATGGCGTCATGATGCCGATGACACCTTTAGGCTGGTAGTGCACCCGTGCTTTGGCCCCAAACAGGTTCATGGGGACAGGAACTTTGCGTTTTTCGCCTTTGATCCATTTCTTGAGATTTTTCCGCACAAACTTGAGCGAGCCTACCGAAGTAAAAATGTCGGTCATCAAGGTAACGTGACGGGAGCGTCCGCCAAAGTCTTCGTCTACGGCGGCGCAGATTTCTTTCTGATGGTCTACCAGCATGGCGATGCAACGATTGAGGCGGTCGACGCGGGTTTCCAGTGCGACTTCACCTTCGCGTAAAAACGCATCGCGCTGGGTTTGCAGCGTTTGCTGCAGAGGCTCTATGACGGAGTCCAGAGAGGGTTGCGTGCTCATGATTGTCACTCCTTGTTCAAGATAAAGTCGGCGCAGCGTTCGCCGATCAAAACACAGGTGGCATTGGTATTGCCGGAAAGTATGGTTGGCATAATGGAACCATCGGCGATGCGCAGGTTTTCTACGCCATGGACGCGTAGCCGATCATCGACTACTGCCAGTTCGTCGTGTCCCATCTTGCAAGTGCCCACCGGGTGATAGACTGATTCAGAAATATTGCGGATGTATTCAAGCAGCTTTTCGTCGTTATCAACGTCCGGGCCGGGCATCAATTCGCCACGATGGTATTTTTTTAGGCTCGGTGCTTTAAATATATCGCGTGTCTTCTGCACTGCGGCCAGTGTGTGTTTTACGTCGTGCTCGGTGGACAGGTAATTGGCACGAATCAGAGGGTGAGTTTCCGGATTACGGGCACGCAAGTGAACAGATCCGCGGCTTGTGGGCCGTAGATAGCACACGGTGGCCGTCGTGCCGGGAAGGGGGTTGATCCGACCTTTTTCATCGGGCTCGCCCGCAGCGGGAGTAAAGTGAATCTGAGCGTCCGGGCGCTCAACCTCGTCGGTTGTGCGGAAGAACGCGCCAACTTGCGATGCAGGGTGAATCAGTAACCCTTTGCGTTTGAAGGCGAGCTTGGCAAGGTTTTTCACCATGCCCAGTGGTTTGAGCTCGTCGTGAAATGTCGTGACATCGGTCAGCGAACATTGGGTATTGACGGTGAGGTGATCTTGCAGGTTTTCACCCACACCCGGTAAATGGTGAACGGTCTTGATGCCCATTTTCTGCAGGAACTCACCATCGCCGATGCCCGATAGTTCAAGTAACTGAGGGGAGTTGATCGTGCCGCCACACAGAATGATCTCGCCGCGACATTCGGCGCGCATTTCTTTACCTTTCTGGCGGTATTTGATGGCCGTTGCTTTCTTGCCGTCGAATTCGATGCGAGTGGTCAGGGCATGGGTTTGCAAGTCGAGATTGGGGCGATCAATGCACTGTTTCAGAAAGGTTTTTGCGCTGCTTTGGCGCAGGCCATCCTTGATATTGAGCTGGTAGTAGCCGATGCCTTCTTGGCGTTCGCCGTTGAAATCTTCGTTGTAGGGGATTCCAGATTCAATGCCCGCCTGGATATAAAGCTGGGCGAGCTCCATTTTGTCGGTCGGTTCGTCGACCCAGAGTCCGCCGCCAATGCCGTGATATCGGCTGGCGCCGCGTACGTTGTGTTCCGATCGACGAAAATAGGGCAGCAGATCGTCGTAGCCCCAGCCGCGATTGCCCGCTTTGGCCCAGGCATCGTAATCCTCTTTTTGACCCCGGATGTATACCATGCCATTGATCGAGCTGGAGCCACCCAGGACCTTGCCCCGAGGCCAATCGAGCTCGCGATCATTGAGATGGGGCTCAGGTTCTGTCTTGTAGCACCAGCTTGTTTTGGGGTCTTTCATGGTAAAAGCAAAGCCCAGCGGAATATGCACCATGGGGTTGCTGTCTTTGCCGCCGGCTTCAAGCAGAAGAACGCGGCGGCTGGCTTCCCGGCTTAGGCGATTGGCCAGGGCACAACCTGCCGAACCGGCGCCGACGATGATGTAGTCGTATATCTGGGTCATGGTGCTATCCGAATAGTGATGATTGCAGGTGGGCTCGGGCTGCAGTGTTCAATAGTGCAGGAGCCGGCAATGAATGCGGCATATGGTCGTTAATTACTATACGCTTGTAAAGTGAAATGGGGCGGTGGTAGATTGAATACCCTATTAAATTTTCGACATAAAAACGGGGTTCCCATGACATCTCAAATTCCCTGTACGGCGGTCGGCATGGATTTTTTCGACCAGGCGCCATACTGCTTTACGGCTACCGAGACGGTTAAAGCCACGCCAGAGGCCATTTTTGCGGTATTTGAGGACGCCGATTCCTGGCCCGCCTGGGCCGATCCCATCCAGCATGTAGAGTGGACCTCGCCGCAACCCTTTGGGTTGGGGACAACCCGTACGGTTTCGATGATGGGTGGCTTGATAGGTTGGGAAGAGTTCATTGCCTGGGAGCGGGGCAAGCGCATGGCTTTCTGCTTTACCCACGTAGCGAAAGATAATATCGAATCGTTTGCCGAAGATTATGTCGTTGAAGATCGTGGCGATGGCACGTGTCAGGTGAGTTGGCGCATGGCAATGGCGCCGAAGGGCGCGAGTAAGGTGTTTATGCCCCTGTTCTCACCCGTCATGGGGTTTATGGTGCGGCGAATGTTTCGAAAGTTTCGTCAGTACACCGAAGCGCAAGCGCTTAAGGCTGCGCTGTGATTGCAAGGCGAACCGGCCGTGGCGCCGGTTCGTGCATCGTGTGAGCGGGTGTTATTGCTGCCGTTTGGCTATTTCGCTGTCAATGAGCTTGAGCGTTGACTCGATTTCTTTTTTGTTGAGCTTGCCGTCTTTCAGGTAAAGGATATTGCCATCGCCGCCCAGAACAATCAGCGCTGAGCTCTTCGCAGTCAGGTTCCAAAGCTGAAGACCGTGTCCTTTCATGTCGGCGACCATCGCCGAGGTGGCGTACTCACGCTTGTTCTTTTCCAGCTCCGAGAGTGCCCAGCTGGACATGCCAAAAGTCACATCATCCAGGTTCACAACGGTGGTGACGTGAATCAGCTCTTCGGGAAAACCGGCTTCTTCCAGTCGATCCGTAAAGGGGCGAATCTGCTTTTCCGCCGAGGGGCGTGCAGCCATGTACTGAATAATCTGTACCTCGCCTTTGGTGTCGAGGTTTTTGGTGCTCCAGGGCACATAAACAATGTCGTTCTGGGCGTCGAGTGTCAGCTCGCCCTTGTCCTGGATCATCAGTTCCGGCAGTGGCTGACCAGCACTCAGTGCCAAAGCCTGCAGGGAATAGAAAACTGAAAAAAGTACCGCAACTGGTCGTAACATATTGAGCATCCTGTCTTTTTATGGAGCACCTAAAGAGGCGTTCCGAATGGTATCACAGCCGTTTGGTCAGTGAAGGCCCATTATGTTGCTATCAGATGAATTTAAGCTGAACGGTAATGCGGCGATTCTTTACGATCCGATATGCACGATGACACGGCGCTCGCCGGCAAAGTGCCGGTGTTCCCAGAGATAGATGCCCTGCCATTGCCCCAGTGCGAGCTGCCCGCTCAGTATGGGTATGCCGAGGCTGGTGGCAGTCAACGCGGCTTTGATGTGAGCCGGCATGTCGTCGGGGCCTTCCAGTGTGTGGGTGTAGAGCGGGTCGTTTTCCGGCACCAGTCGATTCAGCCAGTTTTCCAGGTCATATTGGGCGGAAGAGTCGTAGTTTTCCTGAATCAGCAAACTCGCGGAAGTGTGCTGGATAAAAAGGGTGCATAGGCCTTCCTGAATTTTGGCCTCGCGTACCAGCTTCTGCACATGCCCAGTGAAGCTATGCAGCCCCTGGCCGGGTATATTCAATGTCAGTGTTTCTATCATGCTAAACCTAAAAGGGCAGCCGCAGCTGCCCTTGAGTTGTATGACTGCGGCTACGGCTCCTGATTATCAGGGCAACCGTTGTCATTGAGGTCGATGAGGCCTTGAGGGATAGTCGGACAGGCGTCTTCACCATCATTTTTGTTATCGCCGTCCGTGTTGGTGTTGTTTGGGTCGCTCCCCAGACGGGCTTCGTCACCATCACTGAGGCCATCGCCGTCTGAATCCGGGTTGTTGGGATTCGTACCATTAGTGATTTCGTCGCCATCATTGACGCCGTCATCATCCGAATCACTGTCTGCCGGATTGGTCTTAGGTTCAACCGTTACTTCTTCACCATCACTGCGACCATCGGCGTCGGTGTCCGTCTGGTTCGGGTCAGTACCGAAGGCGGCTTCATCGGCATCGCTTAAGCCGTCGCCGTCACTGTCGTCACAGGCGTCGCCTTCGTCATCGGGGCCGCCAACAGTATTGCTCTGATCACTGTTGGGAACCAGCGGGCAGTTGTCGGATTCGTTGGGAACACCGTCGCCGTCTGCGTCACTGTCGCAGGCTTCACCGAAACCATCGCCATCCGTGTCGGCCTGGTTCGGGTTGGGCGTAAACTGACAGTTATCATCGCAGCTGCTGGTGTTGCCACCGGCGCAGAGCGAAAGACGCGCGCCATCGCCGTCACCATCGTCGAGTATATTGTCATTGTCGTCGTCGGGGTCGCAGGCATCGCCCTGACCATCGAGGTCAGTATCACGCTGGTCGGGGTTCAGGATGATTGGACAGTTGTCGACGTCGTCTAGAACCGTGTCTTGATCAGTGTCTTCGCAGGCGTCGCCTTTAGACGTGCCAAAATTGTTTTCTTGCTTGGGATTGGGCGTCACCGGACAGTTGTCGTCGCAGTTCGTGGTGACGCCGTTGGGGCAGGGGGTAAACACCGATTCACTGCCGTCACCTTTGGCTGTCAGGATGCCATCGTTATCAAAATCATCTTCGCAGGCATCACCAACACCGTCATTGTTAACATCGGTCTGGCTATGGTTAGGAGTCCACAGACAGTTGTCGTTGGCGTCCAGCACACCGTCATCATCCCGATCGGGGCCCTCTGGTGAGAGCAGCTCTGCAATGGTGGTGTCGCCCTCGTCAGACTTGCAGCCTTGCAAGGAAAGGGCGAGGCAAAGCGCCAAAAGCAGTGTTATCCAGTTTGCTTTTTTGTGAAGCATTCTACAGTTCCCTTATCTTTGAATTCGAAATTCCACGCGGCGGTTCATGGCGCGTCCAGAGGCCGTACTGTTGGTGGCAACTGGATCGGTTTCACCGTAGCCTCGGGTGCGCATGCGGCTAGCGTCGATGCCGGCACGAACGAGGAAGCTTTTTACGGAGTCTGCGCGCTTCTGTGAGAGATCCATATTGAAGCGTGCCCCGCCCGACGAGTCGGTGTGGCCGGCGATTTCCAGGCGAATTTCTGGTTGGTTCTTGAGGAATGAGGCAATATCGGTGAGGCTCTCAACGGAGTCGCCGGTCAGGTCGGCAGAGCCACTTTTGAAGGTGATGCCCTGCAGGCGCACAACCTGAGCTTTTACAACACAGCCGTATTCGTCAACTTTTGCACTGCGCAGCGTATTGGGGCAGCGGTCAATGCTGTCGACCACACCGTCAAAGTCTGAGTCTGTCGGGGCTACCGGAATTTCGCGAACCACTTCCTTTACTTGGACAACGGTGCGAACAGTTTCCTTGTGACCCAGCGGGATTTCGAAACCCAAGCTCACGTGGGCATCGTTGTAATCTTCCTCAAATTCGCTCGCGACGTAGCGCGCGTCAATGCGAAATTTGAGGCCGATGTCAAACAGCTCAGGTGTTACCAGACCTAAACCCGCGTTGTAAAAAAAGCTGGTGTCGTCGTCGCGGGGAATGCCGGGCAGATCATACACGTCGTCATGCACCGCGCCGATGCCAAGCAAAATAAATGGGCGAAGCTGATCTTTGCCACGAAAGCGATACGCTATGTCAAGGCCGAGATGGCTTTGGTAGTAATCCGTGTAACCACCGATACCGTTTTCCAGCGCGTTGTGTGCGAGGTTTCCTTCCCAGTACCAGCCATCGCGAATTTCACGACCAAACCCCAGGCGAAAGCCGCCACCATCGTCGTCGAATAAGGCACGCTCTGAATCCTGATCTACATAGTAGCCCTGACTAAAAAAGTAGAGCTCGGGTTGGCTGGTATTGCTGTGCGGGGCGCCGGATTTCTCCGCCTGTGCGTTAGAAAGTCCGGCTGTTCCTAACAAAAATGCGGCCAAAGTGGCCCCCATGCGACTTGGCATCGCTGCACTCCTTCTTCAGGTTATTTTGATTCGGCCAAATGGTATCAGTTATTAGTGTCTAGTAGTACTTTCCGAAGTAGACACAAAGGCAAAGGAACGCATGCTGCAGTTTTCGAGAGAAATGGGCGGGTATTCAGTCATTTGTAGTTTGTCGCTGGGGGCAGACATGCCTGCGATGACCAGCGCAGGCAAAAAGTGTTCCGGTGTGGGTACCGCGAGTTCAGCGCCGGGCAACGTTGTGTAATTGGCCAGTGCCGTGAAATCGCGATTTTCCAGCGCATTTGTTGCGGCGCGATCAAAGGCGCGGGCCCAGTCGAAGGGGCCGCCCGGATCACGCATCCATTGTCGAATGTTGTGCACCATGTTGCCACTGCCAATGACTAGCACGGCGTCATCGCGCAGCCAGCGCAGCGAGCGTCCCAGCGCGAGAAATTCTGCTGGGGATTTGCCGCGATCTAGGCTCAGTTGCAGCACAGGAATATTTGCGTTGGGAAATAAATGTACCAATATTGACCAGACGCCGTGATCTAGCCCCCGGTCCGAATTGGGCTCAATGTCGCCCGATGAGTGGTGACAGATGTGATTGGCGAGTTCGGGTTCGCCGGGGCAGGGGTAGCGTATTTCACTCAGTGACTGTGGAAAGCCGGAAAAATCGTGGATTGTGCGGGGATGGTCGGAAGCGGTAATGAACGTGCCAAACGTTTCCCAGTGGGCCGAGATCACTAAAATGGCGCGCGGCGGATGCCTGTCGGCAATAAAACGACGCCAGTCATCGGTAAACTGATTGCCCCTGAGCGCGTTCATGGGGGTGCCATGGGCCAAAAACAGCACGGGTTGGGTCATACCGACTCCGGAAGTTTTGCACTGCAATACTTGCAGTATAGCGCATCTGTTTCGTGTCCTCCCCGGCCGCAGTTGCTGCAGCGAGACGGGCGCCGACTGCGCTGTGATTCCTGAATCAGTTCGGCGCTAAAGATGCCGGTGGGAATGGCAATGATGGCATAGCTGGTGAACATGGCGATGCCGGCGACGAACTGGCCGAGAGGGCTCTGCGGCGTGATATCGCCGTAGCCTACAGTCGTGATGGTGACAATAGCCCAGTAGATGCTCTTGGGGAGGCTGGTAAAGCCGTTTTCTGGGCCTTCTATCAAATACATCAGGGAGCCAAAAATCACGACAACGGTGATTACACTGAAACCGAAAATAATGATTTTGCGTTTGGCGGCTCGCAGGGTTCGGATCAGCAGGTTCGCGTCAGCGAGGTAGCGCAGTAGTTTTAGTACACGGAAGATGCGCAGAACCCGCAACAGACGGATCACCAGCAGCTGCTGTGCGCCGGGAATGAACAGTGCAAGGTAGGTGGGCAAGATCGATAGCAGGTCGACCATGCCGTAAAAACTGAACAGGTAGGCACGGCGGTTAGGTGAGCAGTAAAGCCGGGCGATGAATTCCACAGTAAATGCGATCGTAAACACCCATTCCAGTGTTACCAGGAGTTCGCCAATGCGACTGTGAACCGCGGCCACGGTATCGAGTAGCAAGACGCCGACACTGCAGAGAATCGCGAGAATCAGTATCAGATCGAACAGCTGCCCAGCGCGGCTCTCGGTGCCGAATATTATGTCGTAAAGGCGATTTTTAAATGGCATGGCGGCTCGGTTACAGGATCTGCTGGAGTGTGTTGACCATCGCGCCGGTGAGGGTGGCCAGGTCGTTATCGTTCATGATGTAGGGTGGCATGGTATACACCAGTTTGCCAAAAGGGCGCACCCAGACGCCGTTGTCGACGAATGTTTGCTGATGCCTGCGCAAGTCTAGTGGTTCTTCGAGTTCTATGACGCCGATGGCGCCGAGTGTGCGTACATCGCTCACGCCTGGTAGTTGCCGCGCTGGTTCCAGCCCGCGCGTGAGGCCGGCTTCTATACGCTGTACGTTGCCAGCCCAATCTTGTGACATCAGCAGCTCAATGCTGGCGTTTGCAATGGCGCAGGCTAAAGGGTTGCCCATAAAAGTGGGGCCATGCATAAAGGCACCCGCTTCGCCTTTGCTGATAACGTCACTCACGCGGTTGGTGCACAGCGTTGCTGCCAGCGTTAGGTAGCCGGCGGTAAGGCCCTTGCCCAAGCACAGAATGTCGGGGCTGACGTCGGCGTGTTCGGCAGCGAACAGCTTGCCGCTGCGGCCAAAGCCGGTGGCAATTTCGTCAAAAATCAGCAGTACATTGTAGCGATCGCACAGCTCGCGAAAGGCCGTGAGATAGCCCGGTGAATAAAACCGCATGCCGCCAGCGCCCTGTACCACGGGCTCGACAATCAGGGCGGCAATTTCCTGATGCCGTGTTTCGAGCAGTTTCTCCAGCGCAGCAATATCCTGGGTATTCACGGGTTCGTTAAAGCCGGCCGATGGGGCGGGCACAAAATGGTGCTGTGGCAGATTATTGGCAAACAGGTGATGCATGCCGGTGACGGGGTCACAGATGGCCATCGCGCCCATGGTGTCGCCGTGATAACCATTGCGCAGTGCAATCAGTTTGTGCTTTTCGGCCTTGCCGCAAGAGGCCCAGTACTGCAGTGCCATTTTAACCGCCACTTCGACTGCGACGGAGCCGGAATCGGCGAGGAACACTTTTTCCAGGCCGGCCGGGGTCATCGTTACCAGTTTTTGGCACAGTGATACAGCAGCAGGATGGGTCAGGCCGCCAAACATGACATGCGACATACTGGCCAGCTGATCGGTTGCGGCCTTGTTTAACACCGGGTGGTTGTAACCGTGAATAGCCGACCACCAAGAGGCCATGCCGTCGATGATTTCGCGGCCATCGGCCAGGGTCAGACGGACACCGCTAGCGGACACAACGGGAAATACCGGTGGCGGGTTGTCGAAGGAAGAGTAGGGGTGCCAGATGTGTTCCCTATCCCATTGTGTCCAGTCTGCCTGCCAGTTTGTCATATCCTGCCTTGTATCGGTGATCGTTCGCGTTGTTGCGCATTGTAGCGTAATGCAGGTGTATTGCGTGGTAACTACGTATGTTAGTGGCAGCCGCCTCGGTGTATTTTCGCATCGTGAGGTATACGGTTTACAGTGAAGAGGCGCCACTATGTTGACGAGTAGTACGAGAGAAAGAAGGAAGGGGTTAGACTCAGTACCTAACAGCCTGGAGATCTATCTGAATGCCTCGCAAATAGCGACGCTTCAGCAAGTGGAGCATTTTGGTTGGACGCTTCAGTATGTGCGCAGGCCGCTGTTTATGGAGCCGGTGCCCATCTTGTTTCACCGTGATATGGGTACATACGCAGTACTGGAAATGGACGGTAGTCTGAACCGCAATGTCGATGTAGCCGTGCGGCACTAGCCGCACCACTGCAGTCCCCAATTAGTATCCTGCCAGCGATCGGATCAGCCACGCCGCCAGGCTGTTCGGCAGTAATTTCCGAAGAATACGCATCGTACCGTACTTTATTCCTACCACGTGGTGCACCTTGTCACTGGAAAGTGACTTCAGCACTACCTGAGCAATATCTTCTGCCTTGAGATCGACACCCATACTTTCAATTATTTTGCTGTCGTTGCCTTGCAGCAGGGGTGTGCGCACGAAAGAGGGTTCAACGGCCGTTACATGAATGCCGTGTTGTTTCCACTCAATGTTCAGTGCTTCTGTCATACCCTTTACCCAAAACTTTGTTGCCGAGTAGTTGGCCAGACTGGGTATTCCGTAGACCGACGAGGCCGACGACATTGTGACCGCCCAGGCTTGTTCGCGTTTTTTCAGATGTTCAAATGCAAAGTAAAAACCGTCCAACACCCCGCGTATATTGATATCTATTGCCAGGTGATGCCGCTCTAGGGGGATGGTCTCGAAGGGCGCGATATCCATGATGCCGGCGCAATTGAAAATCGCGTCGAGTTGCCCGACGGAAGCCACATAAGCATCGATCGCTGCTTTAAGTTCGTTTGAACGGGTCACATCGCAGATATGCACCTCACACTGAGCCTCGCCCAAAATTTGGCGCAGGTTCTCCAGCGCTTCGCGGTTAATATCCAGCAGGCCGATATGCCAACCGTGTCGGACCAGCAGTTCTGCGGTTGCACGTCCGATGCCCGAAGCGGCGCCAGTAATGATAATTGTTTTCATTGTTTCACTCCTGCCCTCAGGCAATTTCCATATCCGGTGAGGTCTGTTCGGAAGACGGTCTACGCCATTCCGGGGGCTTCCATAAATGTGCGAGTCGCTGTGACAGGGGGCCGGGACGCAAAACGTCCCGCAACATGTCGCGCCACTCGTGAAAATTTATGGTCAGCAGGTTGTTGCTGACAATCTGGCGGGGAATTCCGTAGTCGACGGGGGTGTCGTCGCGCTCAGCCTGAAAGGTGCCAAACAGACGGTCCCAGATAATCAGAATGCCGCCGTAGTTCTTGTCGATATAGATGGGGTTGCGACCGTGGTGGGCGCGGTGGTGACTGGGGGTGTTAAACAGCCACTCTACCAGAGGTGAACAGCGTCCCACGGCCTCGGTATGCACGAAGTATTGGTAAGCCAGATTGATGGAGTAGGCCACCATTACCGCTGCCGGAGGAAAGCCCAGCAGAATCAGGGGCAACCAGAACAGTTGGCTGAGGTTCAGGGAGTAGGTCATGCTTTGACGCATGGCCGTACTCAGATTCATGTGCTCGCTGGAGTGATGGACCACATGGGCGCACCAGAACCAGCGAATGCGGTGTGATGCGCGGTGAAACCAGTAATAGAAAAACTCCTGGCTGAA
Source organism: Litorivivens sp. (assembly GCF_057445395.1). Taxonomy (NCBI): domain Bacteria; kingdom Pseudomonadati; phylum Pseudomonadota; class Gammaproteobacteria; genus Litorivivens; species Litorivivens sp. The sequence goes on along the minus strand of NZ_JBVBUV010000002.1, from coordinate 36,222 downwards.
CAGCAGCACCCCCCACATGGGCAGTGTCATTTCCACAGTGGTAAGGCGAAAATTCCAGACAAAGGCGAACAGCGCACCAAGAAATATGATGTGATATACCATCTCGACGGCCTGATAACTGGCGCCAAGCGAAAAGTTGGTGGCGATGTCTTTTAGCTGAAAATGTTTCAGCTGTCCGCGCCGGCGCATCAGCCAGTATTCAATCCCCAATGTAACGATGAACAGCGGCGTGAGGGTTGCCAACAGAATCTGTTTGGGTTCAGGCTCGTGGCCAATAATGGCAATGTAGAGATCTATCCAGTTAGTCATCGCTGTGCCTCTTACGTGTGGCGCTATAGTGCAACAAAATGATGCGCAGGAATTGACCGGCTCGGACATATTTTTGATAATTGGCGCCATGATGCGCGAATCCTATGTCTCTACTGCCTATGTGGGCCTGCTCTTTGAGTTCCTGCGCCTGCGGGGCCTCGATCCGGTGGTTGTGCTCGGGGAGCCTTGGCCGGATACCCGGAGCGACCCGCTGCGGCGTTTCCCCATGTCAGAATGGCAACGCTTATTGAGCCGCGCGCAGGAGGCCCTGCAAATACCGGCCATGGGGCTGGAGATAGGTCGACTGATCACGCCAGCCCATATCGGTATACTCGGCTATGCTCTGTTGGCCTGTGCCAATCTCGGTGAGGCTTTGACCCGGTTCGAGCGCTACGTTCGACTGGTCTACGACCATGGGCCAATGGATACCCGCTTTAATGGCAATTCGATCGAGCTGGAGTGGGGTGAGGAATGTGTGCACCCGGGGCAGCTAGCCGACGAGTTGGCGATTGCGGCACTGGTGCAATTTGCGCGCAATGTATCGGACCGCCCATTGGCACCCGACTATGTCTGCTTTCTCAATCCGGCACCTGCCGATGTAACACCCTACCGCGAATACTTTGGCTGTGACGTGGCCTTTGAGCAGCGTTCAACTATCGTTCGCTTTCCGCTGGAGCAGTTGGCTCTGCCGCTGCGTCAGGCTGATCCGGCGCTGCTGAGTATATTGGAAGCTCAGGCCGATAAATTGTTGGCCGAGCTGCCTCAAGGGGATGGTTTTGATCAAACAGTGCGGCTGGCCATTTCTCGATTTTGCCGCAGCGCTACTCCCACCCTAAATAATGTTGCCAGTGATCTCAAAATGTCAGGCCGCAGCTTACAGCGCAAGCTGCAGTCGCGGGGTTTGAGCTTCCAGGGGCTGCTGGATGAAACCCGGCTGACCTTGGCCAAAGATTACCTGCGCGACGGCCACTTGCAGTTAACTGAAGTGGCACAGATGCTCGGCTACTCGGAGCAGAGCGCCTTCAATCACGCCTTCCGTCGCTGGACCGGCATTTCGCCCCGCAAGTTTCGGCAGTTGCTAATGGCGGGGCACGCCCCCTGAAAACACGCTAACCCGTACTACAATTACCTGTTTGGTCGACGATTCGTCAGTGGATCATCTATAGTCATTCTGTGAGCGATTCGTTTACGGGAGGCGGGAATGGCTAAAGCGGTCGCAGGCCCCGCGCTGAAAGGCGTTGTGTTGGATTTTGACGAAGACACCAGTCGCGGCATTATTTCTGCGCTGGATAGTCACCGTTATGAATTTGAGGGTAACAACTGGTTGTCGGAGCGTTTCCCTGGCCCCGGTATGCATGTGGACTTTGTGGCAGATGGGGAGCGCGCAACGCAGATTTATATCGACCCCTGCAATCCCAAAAGTGCCTCCAAAAATCGTATGGCGGCGGCGTTGCTGGCATTCTTCTTCGGCTGGCTAGGCTTTCACAAATACTATCTTCACAACAACCAGCCTGCCACCATCATGCTTTGTGTTTCCCTGGGTGGCTTGTTGCTGCTGGGGGTGCCAACCTTGATCATGATGGTGATCGGGTTTGTTGAGTTTATTCTGTACGTTACAACCACCGACGAAGAATTCGAGAAAGTGTATGTCAGCGGCCGCAAGGACTGGTTCTAATCGCGGCTTCGGCAGTATGACCGGGCAGAAGGGTTCATGAGTCTATGACAGAGAAAACACGGATTGAAAAGGACAGCCTTGGCGAGGTTAAGGTGCCAGCGAACGCGCTCTACGGTGCGCAGACACAGCGCGCGGTCGAGAATTTTCCGATCAGTGGTCAGCCTCTGCCCTGGGCTTTTCTTCAAGCGGTCATTCAGATCAAGCGCTGTGCCGCCAAAGCCAATGCCAGAATTGGTAGTCTGGACCGTGATACTGCCGAGGCCATCGTTGAGGCCTGTGACGAGCTTCTCGGTGGAGGTTATGAACAGCAGTTTCCGGTGGATGTCTACCAGACCGGTTCTGGCACTAGCACTAATATGAATGTCAACGAAGTGGTCGCTGCGCTGGCCACTAACGCCCTGGGTCGCGAGGTGTCGGCGAACGACGATGTGAATTGCAGTCAGAGCAGCAACGACGTTATACCGACTGCCATTCATGTGTCGGCCTATATCGAGCTGGATAGCTTGCTCAATAGTCTGGATGCACTGAAAAGCGGCATTGTTGCGCGGGCTCGGGAATGCCATCACCACGTTAAAACTGGTCGTACTCACTTGATGGATGCCATGCCGGTGCGGCTTTCACAGGAGCTTCTGGCTTGGTCCGATCAGCTTGAACATTGCCATACCCGGCTTACTGAACGACGCCAGGATCTACTGCGCCTTGCCCAGGGAGGCACGGCAGTGGGTTCCGGTGTCAATGCCGATGCGGAGTTTGCACCGGCTTTTGTGCGTGAGCTAAGTGAACTGACCGCGGTTGATTGGCTGTCGCCGGTGCGAAAGTTTGCTTTGATCGCGAGCCAGGATAATGCTGTCGCATTGTCCGGTGAGTTGAAAACGCTGGCCGTATCTTTGACCAAAATTGCCAATGACTTGCGCTGGATGAACAGCGGACCGCTGTCTGGACTCGGCGAGATCCAGTTGCCGGTGCTGCAGCCTGGCAGCAGTATCATGCCGGGCAAGGTTAACCCGGTGATTCCTGAATCCGCACTCATGGTGGCCGCCTCTGTGGTTGGCAATGACACCACGATTACGCTTGCCGGACAGTCCGGTAATTTTCAGCTCAACGTCATGCTGCCCGTGATTGCCGCCAAATTGCTGGAGTCAATTCACTTGCTTACTACGACCTGCAGCAACCTGAACAGCAAGGCCATTGCCGGCTTTACGGTTAATGAACAGGCGCTGACCGCCAGCCTGGCAAGAAATCCCGTGCTGGTGACCGCGCTCAATCCGGTGATTGGTTACATGAAAGCTGCTGCGATAGCCAAGCGTGCTTATGCCGAGCAGCGTCCGGTAATTGATGTCGCGCAGGAGATGACGTCGCTGAGCAGAGCGGAGCTGGAAAGCATTCTTGACCCGGCCAAGCTTACGGGAGAGTAGTGGCCGATACGTTTCGCTTAGGCCGTTTGCAGTCGCGACAGGGCTTTATTGTCCGAGACCCGCTCTTTAATCAGGTCGAGCGATTCCAACACAATATCCTCCGCCACGCGATCCATGCCCGAGGATTCTCGCAGTAACAATTCCATGGCAGCCTCCACGACTGTTTCTACCAGCTGCTGGTTGTCTACATGCACCAGGTCGTCAGCTGACTGTTTGAGTACGTTGTAGACGATGTCGCTGATGGTGCGTTCCAGCAATTCCACTGTGTAATCGCCGATCACCGGAACTTTTTCAAGTTTGCCAATATCGTCGCTGGCCTCCATGGCCTCGCGAATCCGATGCAGCAGATAGTTTCGAACGTCTCCGTGATGACGCTCCAGTTGTTGTTCAAGGCCTTGCGTAACGGGTTCTGCTACAGCTTTTGCGATGGCCTGCTTGCGCGGCAATATTACCCGTTGTATCAAATCGCGCATGATCGGTTGGCCGTGCTGTATTTCATCTTCGATGCCGTTGAGTACATTGATAACCACGCGGTCTGCAATGTGTTCCATCAGTACGTCGTAGTTTGCGCGCGCAAAGCGCGCCGGGCGTGTATCGCGCAGATTGATAACGCCGAGCTGCTGCAAGCGATACAGCATCGACACGATGCGCAGCAGGCGCAGGAGTCGAAACCCCGTTAGTGGAATGCAACCCAGTACTTCATACCAGTGAATAAAGGGATACCAGTACCAGCGCGCATAGCGACGGCGACGAACGGCTACCACCCAGCGCACCAGTAGTTCAGCGATAAATACCGAAACGAATATCAGATCGTAGTGCAGATAATCGGGGTGAATGTCGTTAGCGTAAAACCGGTGGAAGCTCGGGGCAACGGCCTGCAGGGCACTGGAAAAAAACTCGAGAGTGAACAACCAGTCAAAGGTTAGCCATATCAGGTTCACCATCAGCAGCCCGAGCATTACAAGGTCGACAGCGAACCAAGTCGCTTCCTGGTTATTGCGCAGTTTTTCTGTGTTGAGATTCAGCATAGGCCTGAATCCTAAGGCGCTGGCAGCGAAGGGCAAGTCGGTGGGTAATACTACCAGAAGCAAATGGCCTGCCGGGCAGGCCGATGAACGCCCTTAGGCGCGCTGATAGGTTCCTACCAAGCGGTTCATGCCAATCACATGGGGTTCAATAGTGTCTAACAGTTGCCAGAGGGTGAGGCCGGCATCGAACTTCTGGTCGGTATTTAACGCAAGAACCCAAAAATAATACTGATGCATGCCATGTCCGGGCGGCGGCATAGGGCCGCCGTAGTTGGTGTTGCCAAAATCGTTTTTTCCGGCCGTACCGGCGTTTGTGCCTTCCTCCAGACTGTTGCAATCTGCGGGCAAATTGTAGAGCACCCAATGAACGTAGCCATAGGTGCCGCCGGGAGAAACCAGTGGCGCGTCGGGGTCGTGACAAATCACCGCAAAGCTTTTGGTGCCCGCGGGTGCGTTTTCCCAGCGTAGTGCCGGCGATACATCTTCGGCCTCGCCGGTATGTTTTTTCGGGATTGCGCCTGCGTTGGCAAAGGCGCTGCTGGTCAGGGTCATGTCAGATAGGGCGAAACCCATAGTTTCCTCCGTGTATTGTGCGAATTATTTGTTGTTGGATATTTGCAGTAGCTTGTTTGGCACACCTTTGTTGTCGCGTATTTTGCCGCTGGCGGTGAGTGTCAGGAGCTGCTTTTCAATGTCGGCGGGGGAGAGCTTGGGGTTTTTCTCCAGTAATAGCGCTACCACGCCGGCCACATGTGGGCTGGCCATTGATGTGCCGCTGATGGTTTTGGTTGCCCGATTGCTATCGATCCAGGCAGAAGTTATGTCTTTACCCGGTGCAAACAGATCGGCGCAGCGGCCATGGTTGGAAAAATCAGCGCGACGATCGGTCTTATCGCTGGCGGCCACGGTAATGGCTGGTTTACTGCGGGCTGGCGAATAATCGCAGGCATCTTTGTTGTCGTTGCCTGCGGCAACGACCACGGTAATGCCTTTTTTGATCAGTTTTTCCACCGCCTCGTCAATGGCGCGCGAAGCGCCACCGCCGAGGCTCATGTTTACGACTGCAGGCTGCTGAACATTTTTCGCAATCCAGTCGAGGCCGCCAATGACGGTGGAATTGGACCCTGCGCCCTGGCAGTTCAGTACACGCACTGCATGTAGGGTAACACCCTTGGCAACGCCCCATTCGCTGCCACCGACGGTGCCGGCGACATGGGTACCGTGGCCGTTACAATCGTTGGTGGGGTCGTCGGGGTTTTCCTTTTCACCAAATAAAATGGCGAAGATCGGGTCCAGCAGGCCTGCCGGCGGTTGTTTGGGATCGTCGCTGGTGTTTTCGCCATTACCCAGCCGGCCAGAAAAATCCTTGTGATCACTTCTTATGCCGGTGTCCACAATATAAGCGTGTACGCCTTTTCCGGCTGCCGAATAGCTGAAGGTTTTATTCAGCGGCAGGTCTTTTTGGTCTATGCGGTCAAGTCCCCAAGTGGCGTTTTTCTGAGACTGTTCGGAGATACGCTGAATTGCGTCTTGTTCAACATATTTGACGGCATTGTCGAGGCTGAGGGCTTTTACCTGAAGCGGGTTCAAATATGCGGCAAAGCCATTTAACACGCTATTGAAGCTAAGGTCCGCCTGGCCGCCGTACCGGCTCATCAGCGCGTCCAGAGTCTGGTTGACCGCGACCCCCTCTTTGAGAACAACAATGTATCGGTTTGGCAGCGCGTCGGCTACGTTCAGAACCTCGCCAGCGTTACCCCCCAGTGCTTTGTTGACCGTTTTTGCCGGTTCACTCAGGGTTTTATCTACGCTATCAAGCAGGCCCGCGTGTACGGAAGTGCTCGCGCCCATTACGGCGACGAGTGTTGCGCGTGTCAGGAGTTTTCTGACCATTCTGCTATCCCTCTGTTTCTCAGTATGTTGGCACGCTGCAGGTGCCAGACCGAGCCATGATAGCAGCCGCTATACGAATGGCTAGCTTGAATAATTTGGAAACTTCAATGTTGAATAATAAGCACATAGATGTCGCAGTAGGTATAAGCCACGGTGGCCGCTCTTGGCGCGGCTTCGTAACCTGCGGTTGGTAGCTCTCCCCGGAGTGTTTATTGCACACCGAGTTCAACCTGGAAGACGTATACCCATGTCCAATTTGATGGAAACCCGACGGTCTGCACACGTACTGGTAGTGGCGTGGGTGTTCGTGGTGGTCTTCTTTTTACTTGATCTACTGATTCCGCCTGATATTGCCTCGGGTACAGCGTATGTCATTGTGGTTTTCATTCTGGCTCGCTATGGCCGCTATGATCAACTTCCCCTGATTGCTTGCACAACCATGGCGCTGGTCGTCGTAGACACGTTTATCAGTGGACCGCAGTTCGTGGACTGGCCCATTCTGTCGAATCGAATCATGACGTTGATGGCTATCGGTATATCAGCGGCGCTGCTGTTGCAGCAACAGCAATTGCGTGAGCAGGATAAAACCAGAGATATTCTGTTTCGTAATTTGCTTGATTCGGCGCCCGACGCGATGGTTATTGTAAACGAGCGAGGGCATATTGAGTTGGCCAACAAGCAGGTAGAAGCGCTGTTTGGCTATAAAAAGTCAGACCTGATCGGCCGGCCTATTGAAGTGTTGATGCCCGAACGTTTTGCCCAGGCTCATGTCGGTTCGCGCAATGGTTATTTCGCGTCACCGGTTACCCGATCTATGGGACAAAATATTGATTTACGTGCGCTCAAGCAAAACGGTCAGGAATTCCCGGTGGAAATCAGTTTAAGTCCACTGGAGACCGATCAGGGCTTGTTGGTGTCGGCCGCTATTCGCGACGTTAGTGAACGACGTGAGGCCGATGCAAAATTCCGTAACTTGCTGGATTCTGCGCCTGATGCGATGGTCATCGTGGGCGACAATGGTGAGATTGTTCTGGCGAACAAGCAGACGGAATCAGTTTTTGGTTATTCCCAGGATGAGCTGGTGGGACAGCCGATAGAAATTCTCATGCCCAAGCGATTTCAGGGTAAACACGCACACCACCGGCAAAGCTTTTTTGTTACTCCGATTGTTCGAGAAATGGGCCGCAACCTTGAATTATTTGGCCAGAAGAAAACCGGCCAGGAATTTCCGGTCGAAATCAGTCTGAGCCCGCTGGAGACAAAAGAAGGTTTGTTGGTGTCTGCCGCGATTCGTGATATTACCGAACGCAAAGACAAGGAGGTTGAGCTTAATCGCTACGCTCAGCAACTGGAGAGTAAAAACCAAGAACTGGAGCAATTTGCCTATATTGCTTCTCACGATTTACAGGAACCAATGCGTACTGTATCGAGCTTCGCCGGTTTACTGCTTGATGAATACCGGGGTCAGCTGGACCAGAATGCGGATACTTATCTGCAATACATTTCTGACTCGTCGCAACGAATGACCTTGTTGATTAAAGGGTTGTTGGATTATTCCCGGATTGGCAGCCAGTCCACCTTGAGCCTGGTCAAATGTGATGACTTGCTCAGTGAGCTGCGCCAGGATCTTGAGGTGATCATTGCCGAACAGCATGCCACCGTACGTCATAGTGGTCTGCCCGAGTTGGTGACCTATGGCAATGAGTTGCGCCAGTTATTGCAGAATCTGTTGTCCAATGCCATCAAGTTTCACAAGCCGGGATGCCCGCCGGAAGTTACCGTGAGTGCAACCAAGCACGAAGCGTTTTGGCAGTTCACTGTGCAAGATAATGGTATCGGTATAGACCCGCTTTATCAGGATCGGGTATTTATGATTTTCCACCGCCTTCACACCACGGATGAGTATGAAGGTACAGGCATCGGGCTGGCTCACTGCAAAAAAATCGTAGAACTGCTTGGCGGAACACTCTGGCTGGATTCGGAACCGGGGGTCGGCAGTCAGTTCCATTTTACGGTGCCGGATCGCTCCGCCGAATACCGCCCGCCTGTAACGCCCCTCGAAACCGTCACATGAAGCTGGTTGCCGTTCGCTAAATCCGCAAACGGTTGCGCCATCGCTGTCTATAATTACCTAAAAGGCGTGATTTAAGACCAATGTCATCCGCTAAACTCCAGTAGAGCGCGTCTCGATACAGAGTTTGCGGGTATTCCCGTATAAAAACGCCGTGTTTGGAGAGCTATAGTGAAGGTGAAGCCTACGCTGTTGGTTATGGTAGGGTAATCACGGACGTTAAACGGTGAGGGTGAAGATAACTTGTTGTTTCAAAAAGTATTGGTGCTGCTAGTTACAGGGTTGTGTGCGCTGCCCGTGGCAGTTTATGGCAATCCAAAGCAATCGCAGTCGCTGGAGCGCTGGGGAAACTCAGTGGTGAGCGCGCGCGCAATGCGCGCGCTTGAGCGGCCGGCGCCGGAGCCGCTCACACGCTTTGCAAGGGGCGCCGCGTCGGCGTCTGTGTTGCTTGAAGTACGCGGCTCGGCTGAAACGCTTGATAGGCTCGAGCACTCCGGGCTCACATTGGCTCACCTTTCCAGGTCCTACGGAAGTGCCATTGTGGCAATTCGTTCGCTGCAGGAGCTGGAGCAACTTTCTCGACTGCCTGGGGTTATCCAGGTTGATGCGCTTGAACCGCGCATTGTTCGTGCGGGTATTGTTAACAGTCGGGCACCAGAGGCGATGCAGGCCAATAGTCCTGATTTCGGCCGCGCCGAGAGCCAGCGCATCGGTGTGATTTCTGACAGTTTTGCGATAACCAATGCCGTACGTGACACCAATACCACACCGGCAGCGGGGCAGGCGGGAAGCTTGCAGGGCAGTCGGCCACAGGATTCCGGCGATCTCCCTGCAGTGGTAAGTATTCTTGAAGAGGGCGCGGCCGGAAACACAGATGAAGGTGCAGCGATGGCGGAGCTGGCCCACGATATGGCACCCGGCGCGTCACTGGTATTTCACGCTGCCGGTGTGTCGCGAGCCTCGTTTGCCGAAGCCATTGATACCTTGTGTGACGCTGGCCAGGCCAGCGTCGTCGTCGATGACATCGGTTTTCTGCTGGAACCTTATTACCAGGATGGGATTGTGGCGCAGGCGGCCCAGCGTTGTGTCGCTAAAGGTATTCCCTTCGTTAGTGCTGCTGGCAATGATGGTGATCAGGCATTTCGACAGCAGTACGTAGATCTCGATCCGGCAGGTGACGACCAGCCAGATCGCAATGCCGCGTTTGCTGCCAGCGGCGCGGATCTCCACGACTGGGGCGGCGGAGATGGCTTTTTGCAGGTCACCGTTCCGGCCGGCGGTGAAGTGTATGCTGTGTTGCAATGGAACCAACCGTCCGCTTCCGTTAACTCGCAGGCAGGCTCGCAGATTGATCTGGATCTGTATGCAACCCGTGCCGATTCAGTACTCGCGTTGAACCCGTCGAACCCCGCTCATGCCGGTCGCAGTATTTCCGCGCAGGGAACAACGGGCCAGCCCCTAGGCGACGCGTCTGAATTTCTACTGCTCACTGGCGCCGCAGTTGATACAACCTATTATCTGGCGATTGAGCATTACCAAGGGTCGCAGGGTGATATTCCGCAGGCCGCCGGCGTGCCGTTAGAGTTTCGGCTGGTCTTGGTAGGCGCTGTGGTGAGCGCGGAATATCCCTACGACGGCCCGGCAATTTGGGGGCATCCGACGGCGGAGGGCGTGATCAGTGTCGGTGCAGTACCCTGGTGGGAGGCACCGCCATTTGCGCCCGCCAGCTATGGCAGTCCGGCCATTGATCCACAACCGTACAGCGCACGGGGAGGGAGTATTCCCATTCAGTTTGACGCTTCCGGTCAGTATCAGTCGGTACAGCGATTTGTACCGACACTTTCCGGTGTAGATGCCAATAACACCTCATTCTTTGGCAGTGATTTTACCGAAGGTGCCAACCCGGGCTATGGCGAGCCCGATGGCTTTCCAAACTTTTTTGGCACCTCAGCAGCAGCGCCGAATATCGCCGCACTCATTGCGCTGCTGCAGGAGCGATTTCCGAGTCTTACGCCGGCCGAAGTAGTGGATGGCCTGATCGCCAGTGCGGTTGATGTGGCAGGCATCCGCGCAGCCTCAGGCACTGACTCCGTCAGTGGCGCAGGGCTGGTATCTGGCGAAGCGGCCTTGGCCTACTTTACTGCGAATCCACCGACCCCCCGCGAGATGGCGCCGCCACCGGCGCAAGCCAGCTCTGGCTCAGGGTCTTCTGGCGGAGGTGGCGGGTGCTTTATTGCGACCGCTGCATGGGGAACCGCCTGGTCTCAGGAAGTGCGACTGTTACGCGAGTTTCGTGATAGACATTTGCGGCGGTATGCCGCCGGTAGATGGTTCATCGGGCAGTATTACCGTTATTCGCCAGCGCTTGCTGACTGGATTACTGAAAGTGAAACCACGAAGCAACTGGCACGCATTGCGTTGGCACCGCTCATCTACAGCATTCGGTACCCCTTGAGCACCTTTGTGTTCAGTGTGGCATTGCTAGGTTTGGCCTGGAACCGGCATACTCGACGTCTCACGTAACGGATATCAGGCTTCCATAATGACTGCGCTGCGCCGGCGTTCGCTTCTCAGACGCGCCTTTTTTGGCTCTCTGGCCCTTAGCACCGTTTCAGGCCGGGCGATAGCCGGTACTTGTCTGCCCGTCAGTGGGCAACGTGAATTGCCGCTGCTGCCAGGCCCACTGAGCAAGGCCGGCATGCTGCGGCCGCCTGATTCGCTGGGCGTTGCGATGCCTGCAGATTTTACCTGCCGATTGCTTGCTGTCGCCGGTGATCGCGTTGCCACGCCAGCCGGTGCTGAACCCATCAGTACCTATCGATGGCATACCTTTCCCGATGGTGGCGCTGTTTTTCCTCGACCCGATGGTGGTTGGATCTATACCTCTAACTCCGAAGTTCCGCTGCTACCCCTAGGCGGTTGCGGTGCGCTGGGTTTCAATCACGGTGGTAAGGTTGATGCGGCCTACAGCATATTGCAGGGCACTACCCAAAACTGTGCTGGCGGTAAGACCCCTTGGGATACGTGGCTTTCCTGTGAAGAAGCCAAGACGGGATTGTGTTACGAGTGTGACCCGTTCCGGCCGGGGCAGGGGGTTGCGAAGCCGGCCTTGGGGCGCTTTGCCCACGAGGCCGCTGCGGTAGATGCTGCCCGTAATACCGTCTATTTGACCGAAGACACGATAGACGGTCGTTTTTATCGTTGGGTGGCAGATTCGGAAGATAAAAAAGCGGAGCGCCTCGGGCTGGAAAAAGGCAGGCTGGAAGTACTTAACCTCGTAGGTTATGCCGACGACTGCTATCCGGAAAGTGATGTGCTGGTACGTCGGCAATTACCTGTGAATTGGGTGCCGGTCAAGTTTCCGAACGAGGCTCAGGGAGAGGTCCGTCAGCAATTGCGCAAGCGGGGTGAGACCGTCCCGGGAACTCGCTTTGCCGGCGGTGAAGGTTTGTGGAGCTACCAGCTGACGCCAGAGGACGCAGCCTTACTGACATCTCCCGAGGCGGTGTTACCAGATACCCTGATCTTTTGGACCACAAAAATAGACAACCGGGTGTGGGTGCTCGATGTGGCCAATCAGGTTGTCGAGTTGATCTTTGATAATGCCAGCATGGATTCCCCACTGCACAGTGTGGACAACCTGACAGTGAGCCCCTGGGGTGACGTGCTGGTCGCAGAAGATCCGGTGAGCAGCGATATTGCGCGTCTGGTCGTGCTGCAGCCAAATGGCGGCGCATCGACTCTACTGGAAATACACCATCCCGGGTCGGAAATATGCGGGCCAGCCTTTTCACCTGATGGCCGGCGCTTGTATTTCAGCTCACAGCGCTATCACAAAGGCGGTGCCACATTCGAGGTGACATTGCCAGAGCGCCTGCTCAAGCTCGCGGCTCTCTGAAATCGCTGACCACGTGCAAATCCCGCTGAGGGAAGGGCACCGAAATGTTGTTCTCGCGGAACGCATCGTCTATAGCACTCAGGTACACCCCGCGAACCAGGCTCGGCCGGTTGGAAAATTCCGGTCTGGTCCAGACCAGCAGCTCAAAATCCAAGCTGGAGTCCCCAAACGCCTTCATTATGACCTGCGGTTGATGCTCAGACGTGTCTGCCAGCGTGATAGATTGGGCCAGTGCTGCCTTGATGACGCACTCATTCATGAGGGTTTTGTCGGTGCCATAGGCCACGCCGAACGGAATGCGCTGTCGGCAGAAATTATCGGTGTGAGTGAAGTTGGTGACCTTGCCGTTCACAAATTCGGCGTTCGGCACCAGAATTTCCGAGTTTTCCGCGGTGGTGATGACGGTGGCCCGCACCCGGATCTCAGTCACTGTGCCCATGACACCACTGTCGAGCTGAACAAAGTCGCCTACCTTCAGTGAGCGCTCAAGCAGAATAATCAGCCCGGACACGAAGTTGCTGACAATAGCCTGCAATCCAAAACCAATGCCCACCGAAAGGGCAGAAACGATCAGTGCCAGCTTGCCGAAATCAACGCCCATGACCGAGACGCCAATGAGTACACCGGCTATCAGCACAAAATAGTGGGAGATGCGTTCGAGTGTGTAAATGGAACTTGGGGTCAGTGCATAGCGGCCCCGGTTCAGTGAGCCGACACTACCTTTGAGCAGCCTGGCCAGATGCAGCGACAGCACAATAACCAGCAGGCCCGCGAATATCGATGCCAGGGTGACCGGCCCTTTACCCAAATCGATCAGGGGGTAGCGCATCACACTAAGTACGCTGGCGATTGAAATATCGAACATGGCGGCCCCCACCTGCATTTCAGTATGGTTATGCTAACCGAGAATCTTTGCGGCGAATACGCTTTTTCTGCGCGGCAGAAGGAAACTGGCGATGGCTTGGCGTATCATGTCGGCACAATGACGAAACCGTAACGCACAGCGGTTCATCCACGGCAGACTATGTCGGTCGCGTACAGATAGCGTAAGTTTTTTGGCATTTTAGGAAGGAAGATGGCAGTTACTACTTTTACACTCAATGGCCAGCAGCAGCGGCTCGATGTTGAACCCGATACGCCCCTGCTGTGGGTTATTCGAGAAGCCTGCGAGCTGACGGGAACCAAGTTCGGCTGTGGCCGAGGATTGTGCGGCGCCTGCACCGTGCATCTGGATGGGTATCCCGTACGGAGTTGCAGTTTTCCGGTGTCATTGGCCGAAGGTAAAACCATTACCACAATAGAGGGAATCGCGCCTTCGGAGGAAGAATTGCATCCGGTACAGCAGGTCTGGATGGAGCAGAGCGTCCCCCAGTGTGGTTACTGCCAATCGGGACAGATTATGGCGGCAGTTGCGCTACTGAAGCAAAACCCGGAGCCCAGTGACGATGCAATTGATTCTGCCATGAGCAATATTTGCCGGTGTGGCACCTATCCCCGTATTCGTACGGCAGTGAAAGAGGCCGCGCAGCGTATTCAAAGCGCGTCGATGGTTACCATCGTCGAGCCACAGGAGGCCGCACTATGACAACACTGAGTCGACGCAGCTTCTTCAAACAGTCTGCGGCACTGGGTGGCGGTATAGCGGTTGCCATCCATTTGGGCGGTTGTGGCTCCGAGCCTGTTTATCCCGGCGATCGCGAGAACGCACTTCAGCCAAACGCCTATCTGCAGGTTACCCCCGATGGCAAGGTAGTGTTCCAATTGCCGCGTGCTGAAATGGGGCAAGGTGTATACACCGGTCTGACAACCTTGGCGGCGGAAGAGCTAAACATGCCCGCCGAGCAGATAGTGGTTGAGCACGCCTACTACCATCCGGAATTTCGCGACCCGGAATTTCAGATGATGATGACCGGCGGCAGCGTTTCACTGCGCAATAACTTTATGCCCATCCGTCAGGCGGCTGCGAACCTGCGGGCCTGGTTGCGCGCGGCAGCTGCGCAGCAATATAAGGTGTCATTGGATGCGGTAGAGCTAAGTAATGGCCAAGTATTGGTGGAAGGTCGTGAGCCAGTGGGCTTTGGCGAACTTATAGAAACAGCGAACTCGCTGCCCGTACCTGAGAAAGCTCCCCTGAAAAGCCCAGCCGATTTCTCGCAGATTGGCCGGCACAGCGTGCGACTTGATGCGCGCGACAAAGTAACCGGTTCAGCCCGGTTTGGTATTGACTGTACGGTGCCGGGTACGCGCACGGCGGTCATGCGTCGCTGCCCGCACCTCGGCGGACGGGTGAAATCCTTTGATGCGAGTGCGGCCAAGGCCGTGAAGGGTGTTGAGGCGGTATTTGAAGTTAACGGCGGTGTCGCGGTGGTGGCATCCGGCTATTGGCCCGCGCGCAAAGCTGCTGATGCCCTCGACATTCAATGGGATAAGGGGCCTCTGGCGGGTCTAGATGACAATACCTTGCGCCAGCGACACGAGAAACTATTGCAGTCCGAAGGGCGTCAGGTAGCAGAAGTGGGCGACGCCGAAGCCGTCGCTGGTGAGCGCATGACAGCGCGCTATCGTGTGCCGATGTTGTCGCACAGCCCGATGGAACCGCCCAACGCGCTGGTTCAGGTGAGCGAGAACCGCGTGGAAGTGTGGACTGGTACCCAGGTACCAGACACGGCTATTGGTGTAGTGGCGGCAGCGCTGGAGCGACCACGTGAGCAGATTATCGTTCACAATCAGATGTTGGGCGGTGGCTTTGGTCGCCGTCTGGTCCCCGATTACATTGTCGAGGGCGCGCGTATTTCGGCGCGAACCGGTCACCCCATCAAGCTGGTGTGGAGCCGCGAGGACGATATACAGCACGACTATTATCGCCCGGCAGCAATGGCCGAGCTGAGTGCAACCGTCGACAACGGCAAAGTAACCAGCTTCAGCGGCAAAACTGTGGTGCCAAGTATTATGGGGCAGATTATGCCGATGTTTGCCGAAGCCGCCATGCCAGAGTGGTTGCCTCCGGCAATCCCGCGTAGTCTTGCGGGCCTGCTCAAGCATGTGGACACCTCCATGACTGAAGGCTTGGGCGATACCAATTATCAGTTCCCCTATAAAAAGATGGAAACGGTTCACGACGATACACCGATACCGGTGGGGTTCTGGCGCTCCGTGGGTCATTCACAGAATGCGTTTTTCACTGAAAGCTTTATCGACGAACTTGCGCATCGCCTCGGGCAGGATCCGGTGGAATTCCGCCTCATGCATATGCCGCACGACTCGCGACGCTATCGTGCACTGAAACTGGTGGCCGAAAAAGCTGGTTGGGGGAGGCCAACACCGGGGCAATTTCAGGGGGTGGCGGCCCACGATGCCTTTCACAGTTCGGTGGCACAGGTGGTGACTGCCTCGGTCGAAGGGACAAATATTCGGGTTCACAAGGTGGTATGTGCGGTGGATTGCGGGCTTGCCGTTAATCCCGACATTGTTATTGCCCAGATGGAGAGCGCGATCGTCTTCGGCCTGACCGCCGCGTTAAAAGCGGGTATTACCCTGGAAGATGGCAAGGTCAAGCAGAGCAACTTCCATGACTACCCCATGCTGTCGCTAGCTGAAACGCCGGAGATCGAAGTCCATATCGTACCCTCCACGGACGCACCGACAGGTGTAGGTGAGCCGGGGTTACCACCGGTCGCGCCAGCGCTGGCCAACGCCGTATTTGCGGCAACAGGACAGCGTTTGCGGGAACTGCCACTCAGGCTTGGCTAGCACCTAAAAACTTAAGGATTACTATGAGAGGTTTGCACTATCCCTTTGAAAATACTCCCATTCCTGGCGAATGGCAGCCCGTTGCGGAAGGTATATACTGGCTGCGGATGTCATTGCCCATGGCGCTCGATCACATCAATCTGTATGTGCTTGAGGATGACGAGGGTTGGTGGATTATCGACACCGGTATGGGGCTGGATAGCACGCAGAAGGCCTGGAATACGCTGTTCGACGGGCCGATGAAGGGTAAGCCGGTGGTGGGTGTCATTGTGACCCACATGCATCCGGACCATGTAGGTCAAGCGGGCTGGCTCTGTGAAAAATGGCGCGCACCGCTCTACATGAGTTTTGGCGAGTATTACAACGCCCGCACATTCTCGACGATGCCTTTTGATAAGGTTCCTTGGACCACACGCGAATACTTTATAGGCGCGGGTGTTGAACAGGATTACATGGACAAAATGCGGGCAAAAATGCGCGGTTTTGGCTCAATCATCGAGCCAATGCCACTGGCTTATCACCGATTGTGCGAGGGTGACGTGTTGTCAATCGGCGGCCGGGATTGGCGGGTCATGATAGGCAGCGGTCATTCCCCTGAACATGTCTGCCTGTTTAACGAGCGCGACCAGCTACTTTTTTCCGGGGACCAGATAATTCCCAGAATAACCAGTAATATCAGTGTGATGCCGTCGGAGCCCCGGGATAATCCGCTGCTACGCTGGATGGCGTCGCTGGATAGATTTCAGAAGGATCTGCCAGCAGAAACGCTGGTCTTTCCAGCTCATAACACGCCATTTACGGGTGTGCACAAACGTTTAAGCTATCTTAGAGAGCACCACGAGGATCATTTGCAGGCGGTAGAAGAGGCCTGTCTCACGCCGCAAACTGCCGTTCAGCTACTGCCGGTGCTTTTTTCCCGCGAGCTTGAGCTCACACAGATGAACCTGGCGCTGGGCGAGGCAATTGCACACATCAATTATCTTGTGGAAGCGGGGCGATTATCCTGCCAAACTGACGAAAAGGGCGTGCATTGGTACAAAACCGTGAGCGCCGAGGTTGCAACCCGCGCCGGGCGTGACCATCACAAAGATCCTGCACCGCTGGAGGTGTGAGTGGCGAGTGAGTGTATCTTCTGCCAGATAGCAGCCGGCAATGCGCCGGCGCATATCGTCTACACTGACAAGCAACTTATTGCTTTTCTCGACCTGTTTCCGGCTCATCGAGGTCATACTCTGATTATCCCGAAGCGACATAGTGACGATATTTTTACCGCTGATTCGGATGATATCGCCGCTGTTGGACGTTTATCGGTGCCGCTGGCGCGGGTTTTGGAGCGTATTACCGGGGCTGATGGTCTCGGTGTACACCAGTTGAACCGAGCGGCGGCTGGCCAGACCGTCTTTCATTATCACCAGCATTTGATCCCGCAGACTGCCGGTGAACCGCTTGCGATCCACGGCCGTAAGATGGGGGAGCAGGCAGAGCTGGCAGCGTTGGCAGCCCTTATCCAGCAAGAGCTGCGTGCGGAGATGAGCGGATGAAGCGCCGAGATTTGATAAGAATGGGCGACCAGGAAATCTGGACGTTTGTTGCTTCCCAGAAAAATGCCCAAGTATCAACTAACGGCAAAGATGGCTGGCCACACCTGACAACCCTCTGGTTTGCCATGGATGAGGGGGACGTCGTATTGGAAACGTTCACCAAGTCCCAGAAAATAAAAAACCTCGAACGGGATAATCGAATTACCGTGTTATTTGAATGCGGTACCGAGTATGAAGAACTCAAGGCGGTGGTGATCTATGGTCGAGCTGAGTTGATTCGCGACCCTGATGAGGTGCACCGATTGCACATGGCGGTATTGTTGCGCAATAACACCAGAGACTACCCTCAGGAGTTGTTGGTCGAGGCTACACGTAGCATGGTGCACAAGAAAACCGCTATCCGGGTCAAAGCGGAGCGCGTCGTCAGTTGGGATCACAGCAAACTGGATGTGCCGTATTAGTCCATGTGTTATACGAGCACAGCCCCGGCTTTGTTGTTAGAATAGTTGGAAATTGCGATTGCCCCTAAGGGTTTATGACAAAAATACTGGCCATAGATGACACGCCGTACAACCTGGATATTCTCAAAAATGGTCTTGAGGATGAAGGTTTTGCCGTTGTGACTGCAGAAAGCGGTCGCAAGGGGCTGGAGTTGATTGATCGCGAGTCACCGGAGCTGGTGCTGCTCGATATTGGTATGCCTGAGATGGACGGCCATCAGGTGTTACAACAAATTCGGCTCAGTGACGAGCACGGCGATTTGCCAGTGATTATTCTCACGGCTAACACCGAAGACAGCAATCTGGCGCGTTGCCTTGAATCAGGCGCCAATGATTACGTAACCAAACCTTTCAGCTTTACCGCGCTCGTTGCCCGTATCAATAACGTGCTGCGCACCCAGAAAGATACCCGCCAACTTAATCGTGATGTTGAAAAACTGAGAGATCTGGCCTATCGCGATGAAATGACCGGGTTGCTCAATCGTCGTGCGTTTTTTGAGCGGGCCAATGCCGAATTTGAAATTTCGAAATCGTCCGGTGAGCCGCTGGCCATTGCGATACTGGATATTGACCACTTTAAGATAATTAATGACACCTTCGGCCACGCTGCCGGCGACGAGGTTTTAAGCGCCTTTGGCAAGCTGCTCAAAAGCTGTTTGCGCCTACACGATATTGTGGGTCGCATTGGTGGCGAAGAATTTGCTGTGTGCTTGCCAAACTCACAAGCCATGCACGCCTACAATATTTTTGAGCGGTTACGCACTACGCTTGCCAAGCAGCAACTGCTTACAAATGATGATGGCACCACACACCAAGTGACCGTTAGTGTGGGAGTGGTCGGACTCACCGATCAGAAAGAGTTGGACAATCTGATGATTCTTGCGGATATGGCACTTTATCGTGCCAAGAATCAGGGGCGTAATCGCACCATTGTCGAAACCGGCGTCACCAACTGAGCCTCCAGTCTGCCGCAACTGACCGGATTTGCGGGTATATCTGACGTAGTTTGCTATTGAGAGAGAATGCTCCGTTGCGCAAGAATACGGGCATTCTTCGCGCACTTGTGCGCTGAAAACCAATAACGAGGACGCAACCTATGCCCATGCCCACCGATTTCCCGATCGTCGACCTGATGCTCAATGTGCCCGGTGAAGATAATAGCCAGTGGTACGAATTCATGAAGCCACTGCTCATGGACAAAGAAAGCCGTGAAATGTTCAAGTTTCCGGCACAGTACATGTTCAAAGATGTTCCTCAGATCGACGGCAAGGATGATTATATTGCCTACACCGTTGAGCAAATGGACAAGCACGGCATCCAGCGCGCTATGCTGGGTATCGACGACCACAATGTTGTGGCGAAAGAAGCGCTAGAGCGCTTTCCTGACCGTTTCTTCTGCTCTTATGAAGCCAACCCCAACAACGGCATGGAAGAAGTGCGCAAGATTGAACGTTTGCACAAAGAGTTTGGTATCAAAGCCGTTACTGCATTTGCTTCTGGTCTGTGTCCGCAAGTTCCATACAATGAGAACAAGTGGTACCCCATCTATGCCAAATTGGTTGAACTGGATCTGCCATTCTGTCCCTGTATCGGCGTGCCGGGACCGCGACTCCCGATGGCGCCGCAGAAGGTGGAATTACTGGACGAGATTTGCTGGTTCTTCCCCGAGCTGAAAGTTGTCATGCGTCACGGCGCTGAGCCCTGGGAGAAGTTGGCTTGGAAACTGATGCTCAAATACCCCAACCTGTACTACATGACCAGCGCCTTTGCACCCAAGCATTACCCGGAAGAAATCGTCAACTTCGCCAACAAGCGCGGCGCGGACAAAATCATGTATGCAGGCTACTTCCCCATGGGACTGTCGCTAGACCGTATCTTTAAGGATATGCCCAGCGTTCCGTTCAAAGATGAGGTGTGGCCCAAGTTCCTTGGTGACAACGCTCGCCGAGTCTTCAAGCTGGAAGACTAATCCATACAAAAAACCGGGGTCGGATCGAGTCTTTATCTCGATCCGACCCCGGTTTTTTTATTTGTCGGTGGCGTTGGCGGCGTCCAGGAAGGCGGGTTTTTCGCCGCCGCCGTGCAAGGTCACGGTTGTACCACTGATATAGGATGAAAGGTCACTCGCCAGGAACAGGCAGGCGTCGCCGATATCCTCAGGTAGCGCCATGCGTCCCAGCGGAATGGTTGAGCCTACAGCCGCAATGCCCGCTTCGTCTCCGTAATGCAGATGCGACTGTTCGGTACGGATCAGGCCGCCGATAATGGCGTTAATGCGCACTTTCGGCGCCCATTCCACTGCCAGAGAGGTACACAGATTAACGAGGCCGGCTTTGGCGGCACCGTAGGCGGCGGTTCCGGGCGAGGGGCGAATTGCCGAAACACTGGCGATATTGATGATAGAGCCGCCGCCTTCCTGTTGTTGCATTACCGCGTTAACACACTGTCCGAAATTCAGCGGCGCCAGCAGGTTAAGGCGAATGATGGATTCTGAAAAGCGCGGGGAAACGGTTGCTGCATCGGCGTAAGGTGCGCCGCCGGCATTGTTGACGAGTACGTCAATGCGGCCGTGTTCGTCCGCAACGCGATTGACAAAACTCTGAATCTGCTCGAAATCTTTTACATCGCAGGGAAGAAACTGGGCGCTGCGGCCATCGGCTTGGGGCAGGGCTTCAGGCTCTGAGCGGCCGCAGATCACTACGTGCGCACCGCAGCTCAAGAAGCGTTCGGTAATCCCCTTGCCTACGCCCTTACCGCCGCCAGTAACGATGACAACCTTGCCGCTGAAGTCGAGTCGATTTTCCATGTAATCCTCTTGGGTAGTGATGCGGTAGCCGCTGATAGTATAAGAGAAAGCCCGCTTGAATATCGGTGGGAGTATGCAGCGCCTGGGTGCCTCCCAGTGCAGGGCTTCCAAAAACCTCGCAAGCCTAGCGATAGCCTGCGAAGATTGTATCGTCCAAACGGGGCATATTGGCTGGCTATAGCGGTCAATTGGCAGCTTTCGTTAAATTTCTCGTCACAATAGGTAGTGGATGGCACTGTTGGCTTTTGAGAGAATGCAACGCGGCTTTTTGCCGTCCGAATAACAGCAGTAACTTACAGGAAGCGATCGAATGACAGATTCAAAACCGGTTTTGGCCATTCTGGGTGGCACAGGTGATCTAGGCACTGGTCTGGCGCGGCGCTGGGCAGAGGCGGGCTATCGGGTAATTATCGGCTCGCGCACTCAGGAAAAGGCGGAAGCTGCCGTTGCTGATCTGCAGCAGGTTATGGCGGAGCGTGGAGTCTCTGGTATCACCGTCGAAGCCATGGAAAACCTCGCGGCCGCGGAAGCTGCCAATATCGTGGCGATGACCGTTCCCTTCGCACACCATACGAGCACGCTGTCGTTGGTTAAACCCGCGCTGAAGGACAAAATCCTGATCGATGTAACGGTACCGCTGGTGCCGCCCAAAGTCGCTCGTGTCCAGTTGCCGGAGCAGGGCTCGGCCGGACAGATCGCGCAGGAATTGCTGGGCGAAGACACTCATGTGGTATCTGCCTTCCAGAATGTTGCGGCGCACCACCTGCAAGAAGGCCAGGGGCTGGATTGCGACGTGCTGGTTTGCGGTGATAAGAAAGATGCCCGCGCCCAGGTTATTGAACTGGTTGAGGCGGCCGGGATGCGCGGTTTCCACGCCGGGAGTATTGCTAATGCGGCAGCCGTCGAGGCTATGACATCGGTACTGATCTTCGTTAATAAGCAGTATAAATGTCATGCCGGTATTAAATTGACTGGTTTGCCGGAGTGAATCCGGATCTTTCACTGACGGTGCTTCCGGACTTTCCCCTGGTAGAGCCAGGGGATGATCTGGCGGATCTGATTATCGCCTGCTGCGAGCGTGCGGGACTCAAACTGCGCGACGGTGACGTACTGGCGCTGGCGCAAAAGATTGTCTCGAAATCTGAAGATCGCTATGCCTACCTTAACGAGGTAACACCGGGGAACGCGGCGGTTCAACTTGCCGCCGAGACCGATAAAGACCCGCGCCAGGTAGAGCTTATCCTGCAGGAATCTAAAGAGGTTGTGCGGCAGCGCAAGGGCGCCATTATCGTTGAGCATCGCGAAGGCTATGTGCATGCCAATGCGGGTATTGATGCGTCTAATATTGCCTCTGAACCGGATAACCCCCGGGTATTGCTACTACCGCTGGACTCCAACGTATCTGCGCGCCGATTGCGCGAAGCGATCAGTCAGCGACTGGGCGTTGATGTGTATGTGCTGATTAATGACAGTGCCGGTCGCGCCTGGCGCAATGGTACTTGCGGTTTTGCCTTAGGCAGCGCCGGATTTGAAGCGCTGGTCAATCGGATTGGTGATGCCGACCTGTTCGGCAGATCGCTTGAGGTAACCCAGATAGCGGTAGCGGACGAGTTGGCGGCTGCGGCATCGTTTCTGATGGGGCAGGCGGATGAAGGTGCGCCGGTCGTGCTGGTTCGCGGCGCAACCCTGCGACCCTCTGCAGCCGGCTGTGAAACCTTGATTCGTTCGAAATCTGAAGACCTTTTTCGATAGCGCCATCATGACAGTAATTAGCGGTAAGCACTCTATCCCTGGAAAAGTTCTCGCGCTAACCGGCGGTGTCGGCGGCGCTAAAATGGCGCGCGGTCTGATCGATTGTCTGGCGCCGGAGCAGCTGTTGATTGTGGCCAATACGGGCGACGATTTTGAGCACCTGGGGCTGACCATTTCTCCCGACCTTGATTCGGTTATGTACGCCCTGGCTGACCGTAACGACACGGAGCGGGGCTGGGGCTTGGCCGGTGAAACCTGGCAAGCTATGGAAGCGCTCGGTGAACTGGGCGGGCCAGACTGGTTTCGCTTGGGTGATCGCGACCTCGCGACCCACCTCAGGCGCAGTGCGTTGCTTGCTGAAGGGCAAAGCCTTACGAGCGTGACGTCGACGTTGTGCCAGTCACTCGGTATCGCCCACCGGTTGGTGCCGATGACGGATGATCGCGTGCGCACCATGGTGACAACGGAGCGCGGTGAGCTGGCGTTCCAGGAATATTTTGTACGCGAGCAGTGTGCGCCAAAGGTGAAGGGGTTTCGCTTTAGCGGTATAGAGCAGGCCTCTCCCTCGGCTGAAATGATGGCGTGGCTCGAGTCACCCGAACTTGCGGCAATTGTTATCTGTCCATCCAACCCCTTTGTGTCCGTTGATCCCATTCTGCAATTGCCGGGTGTGCGACGCGCGGTTGCCGCAGCGAAGGCACCGGTTATCGCGGTGTCGCCCATCGTTGGGGGAATGGCGGTCAAAGGTCCAGCTGCAAAAATGATGGAAGAGTTGGCTATGCCGTCGACAGCCACTGCTGTTGCGCAATGGTATGACACCCTGTTGAGCGGATTTGTTATTGATCTTGTAGATCGATCTCTGGCACCGTCGATGGCAGTTGAAACGCGGGTGGTATCAACCATGATGACCAGCCTGACCAGTAAAAGGCAGTTGGCGCGCGATGTGCTCGACTTTGCTCTAGACCTCAATTAGTGTGGCTTGCCATGTGGGTTTTTATTCCGTTAAAAGATTTTGTTAAGGCCAAGCAGAGATTGTCTGGCTTTCTCAGCCCGTCTGAGCGCCGTTGCCTGTTTCAGGCAATGGTCGAAGATGTGCTCGATGTGCTTACTCAGGTGAGCTCATTGGAGCGTATTATCCTGCTCTCCGACGATCCGGCAGCGACTCTGCTCGCGGAACACTACGGCATCGATTGCTGGAGCGAAAAAGCCCTTGGTGCAACAGGCCTGAACCCTGTGATCAATGCAGCCGTGAACTCCGTGGTCGGGCAGGTGGATGCGGCGATGGTGGTCCACGGTGACCTACCACTGGCCACGCAAGAAGAGTGGGAAGAAGTGCTGGCGGTGCATCGTCAGATCGTAAATCCGAACAAGCTAACATTGGTCACTGATCGGCACTGCGATGGCTCGAATGTTGTGGTCTGCAGTCCGCCGGGCGCATTGGCCTATGAGTATGGGCCGGAGTCCTGCCACCATCATCGGCAGCAGGCTCAGGATAACGGGCTGGTGGTCGAAATTCTGGAGCTTCAGGGTTTGAGTCGCGATGTAGATGACGGTGACGACCTGCTGGAACTGCTGAATCGGGATTGGGGCAGGCGTGGCCCAAAAACCCTGCAATATCTGCGCGAAAACAAACTCGATCTGCGGATCAAGGCGTTGATGACACGCGAAACAAATAGCGCTTTTATCAAAATGAACGCGGTACATAACTAATGGCAGATTGGCAAACCCTAGCGGACAAGGTTCGGCACCAAACAAGACTGAGCCATGCCGAGGCACTGTCGTTGGCAGAACTTTCCAGTGAGCACGATGATGAGCTGCTGGCGCTGGCCGGTAATCTTCGCGACGCCGGTTTTCGTAATGTGGTGACTTACTCGCGCAAAGTATTTCTCCCGTTAACCCACCTTTGTCGCGACGTTTGCCATTACTGCACCTTCGCCAAAACACCCAAACGCATTGATTCGCCGTACCTGAGCGTAGATCAGGTGCTGGACTCAGTGCGAGAAGCCGAAAAGATGGGGTGCAAGGAAGCCTTATTGACCCTGGGGGAAAAACCTGAACTTCGTTACAAGGCTGCCCGCGAGGCGCTGGCTGACATGGGCTTTGCCACTACACTCGAATACGTGGCCCATGTAGCGAAGCGGATTCTTGAAGAAACCAGTTTGCTACCCCACATCAATGCCGGCTGCATGACTGCCGAAGAAATTGCCATGCTACGGCCGGTGTCTGCATCCATGGGGATCATGCTGGAATCGGCGTCAGAACGGCTTGCCGAAAAAGGCATGCCGCACTACGGTTCGCCAGACAAAGACCCGGCCATACGGCTGGAAACCTTGCGTCTGGCGGGGGAAGCCAGGGTGCCATTTACCTCCGGCATACTGATCGGAATCGGTGAAACCCGTCGCGAGCGCATCGAATCGCTGTTGGCCTTGCGCGATGTACATGAGCAGCATGGCCACTTGCAGGAAATCATCGTACAGAATTTTCGCGCCAAACCCGATACGAAAATGGCGCAGGCCCCCGAGCCGGATTTGCAGGAATTGCTCTGGACTATTGCCGTATGTCGATTGATTTTTGGATCTAACATGAGTATCCAGGCGCCGCCGAATCTCAGTCCTGGCGTGCTGGAGAAGATTGTTGGTGCGGGCATTAACGACTGGGGTGGCGTATCGCCATTGACACCTGATTTTGTCAACCCAGAGGCTCCCTGGCCGCACCTGGACGAGCTTTCGCGTGAAACTGCCGTCGCCGGAAAATATCTGCAGGAACGGCTAACGATTTACCCGTCCTACGTTACTCGATTTGCAGATTGGCTGGCACCGGAGCTGCACGAGCACGTGCTATCAATCACCGATGCAGAGGGCTTTCCCAGAGTCGATAGTTGGCTTACCGGGCAGCACACAGAACTGCCGGCGGAAGATCTACGGTGGCTTGGCGCGGATGTTGCCGAAGCGCGGGTTTCGCCTGAAATTAAGGATATTTTAGCGCGTGCCATGGCGGGTGAGGCGCTGCCTGAGGGCGACGTGGTGCGCCTGTTTCAAAGTCGCGGACCAGACTTTTCTGCGGTTATTCGCGCAGCTGACTCAATCCGTCAGGCAGTCTGCGGTGAGCGCGTCAGTTATGTAGTGAACCGCAATATTAATTACACCAATATTTGTTATTTCAAATGTCAGTTTTGCGCATTTTCAAAGGGCAAGCTGAGCGAAAATCTGCGCGGCAAACCCTACGACCTCAGTGCGGAAGAGATTGCGCGACGCTGTAGTGAAGCGTGGGATCGCGGCGCTACTGAAGTGTGCATGCAGGGCGGGATTCATCCGGAATACACGGGCCAAACTTACCTCGATATCCTCGCCACGGTGCGCGCTGCAACGCCGGATATGCATATTCATGCGTTTTCGCCACTGGAAGTCTGGCAGGGCGCCGCAACGCTGGGTCTGGAAGTGGAAACGTTCCTGAAGCAGCTCAAGCAGGCGGGTTTGAACACCCTTCCTGGCACCGCCGCGGAAATTCTCGACGACGAGGTGCGGGCGATCATTTGCCCCGACAAGATTGACACCCAGCAGTGGCTCGGGGTGATGGAAGCGGCCCACAACGTGGGTTTGCGCAGCACGGCTACGATTATGTTCGGGCACGTAGACCGGCTGGAGCATTGGGCTCGCCATTTGCTGCGGGTACGGTCTCTGCAGGCCCGCACTGGGGGCTTCACTGAGTTTGTGCCGCTGCCTTTTGTGGCATCGGAAGCGCCGGTCTACCTGAAAGGCAAGGCGCGCAGAGGGCCTACCTTCCGTGAATCGGTATTGATGCACGCGGTGGCTCGCCTGGTGTTTAACGGTTTGATTAGTAATATTCAGGCGTCGTGGGTGAAATTGGGGCACAACGGTGTCGAGGCCTGCCTCAATGCAGGCGTGAACGACGTGGGTGGTACGCTAATGAACGAAACCATCACCCGTGCTGCCGGTGCCACCCATGGCCAGGAAACATCGCCCCAGCAGATGGATGCGCTGATTCGTGCTATGCAGCGCGAACCGCAGCAGCGCACAACCCTGTATCAGGCTGTGTCGGAAGAGCGTCAGCAGGCAGCTCGTCAGGCGGGTGCGTTGCTCGACGTGGTGAACACTCCGGCCAAAAAGTACGAGCGTGAGCGCGGCCGCAAGAAAGTACTGGTTAAAAATGCGGGCAGTGAACTGATCGCATCTAGTTGATCTGATCTCACTGTTTTGGGCTAGGCGCGGCCCACGTCCCTTGGCATAGAATCCGATAGTTCACGTGCGCCTGCGGGGCTGGCCTATGCTGAGAGAGCGTTCGGCCTGCAGGCGGAGATTACCGTCAATAATAAAGGATTCCTACATGTCCACGACCCCTGATCAGGTTAGAGAAACCATCAATCAGTACGTCCAGGCCTGGGCGACGGGTGACAAAGCCCTGTTGCTCTCCATTTTTGCCGAAGATGCCAGTTGGGAAGATCCAGTTGGTACGCCTGCGTTTATCGGGCATGAGGGGATCGAGCAGTTCTGGAATTTCGCGTACCCGAAGGAGGAGGGCAGATCACTCACCCCGGTGCCGCATCAGATTATTGCTTGTGGCAATGAGGGGATTTTGCGCTTTACCATGCAGGTGCGAGTGCCGGCCGAAAACAAGGGGTTGGATTTGTTGGTGACCGATCATTTTGAGATTAATGATGCTGGAAAAATTCAGCGGGCCAGAGCGTTTTGGGATGAGAGCTGTGTCTCCTGCCCCGACTCAATGGAGATGTTTGTGCCGGATATGAGTGCCGCCCACGGTTGATTTCCTCCCTTTGCGTCAGACGAAAAAAAGGCCGCATTAAGCGGCCTTTTTTTTCAAGCTAATGTTGCAATCAACGCTTTTCGAGATCCACAAAGTCGCGCTGCGCTGGGCCAGTATAAAGCTGGCGTGGGCGGCCAATACGCGAATTGTCTCCGTGCATTTCGTTCCAGTGAGCAATCCAGCCGGGAGTACGACCCAGGGCGAAGATTACAGTGAACATTGAGGTCGGAATGCCCAGAGCCTTCAGGATAATGCCGGAGTAAAAATCGACGTTGGGGTAGAGCTTCTTCTCGATGAAGTAGTCATCTTCCAGCGCAATTTTTTCCAAACGCGTTGCAATTTTCAGCAGCGGATCGTCTATACCCAGTTCGCCCAGAACTTCGTCGGCCACTTTCTTCATCACGCGTGCACGCGGGTCGAAGTTTTTATAAACGCGGTGCCCAAAGCCCATCAGGCGGAACGGGTCGTTCTTGTCTTTGGCGCGGGCAACACATTCATCAACGCGTGACTCGTCGCCGATCTCGTTCAGCATTTCCAGTACGGCTTCGTTGGCACCACCGTGCGATGGTCCCCACAGGGCCGCGATGCCAGCAGAGATACAGGCAAAGGGGTTGGCGCCAGTTGAACCTGCCAGGCGAACAGTCGACGTAGAGGCGTTCTGTTCATGGTCGGCGTGGAGCAGGAAAATGGTGTCCATGGCTTTCGCCAGAATTGGGTTCACCTTGTACTCTTCACAGGGGTTGCCAAACATCATGTACAGGAAGTTCTCAGAATAGGTGAGATCGTTGCGCGGGTACATGAACGGCTGACCAATGGTGTATTTGTAGGTCATGGCCGCTAGAGTGGGCATTTTCGCCATCAGGCGAATGGCAGAAATTTCACGGTGCTCTTCGTCAGAGATGTCGAGCGAATCGTGGTAGAACGCAGACAGTGCGCCGACAACGCCGCACATGATGGCCATCGGGTGGGCGTCGCGACGAAAGCCCTTGAAGAAGGTGCTCATCTGGTCGTTCACCATGGTGTGCATGCGCACATTGTTGGTGAATCGCTCTTTCTCCTGCTTGGAGGGAAGCTCTCCGTACAGCAGCAGGTAGCAGGTTTCCAGAAAATCAGATTTCTCTGCCAGCTGCTCGATGGGGTAGCCGCGGTGCAGCAGCACACCCTTGCCACCATCGATGTAAGTGATTTTGGATTCGCAAGATGCGGTAGACACGAACCCGGGGTCGTAGGTGAAGTAACCTTCGCCCGTCAATGCACTTACTTCGATTACGTCTGGGCCGATAGTACCTGAGTACACGTTCAGGTCGATGGTTTTGCCATCTATCGCCAGACTGGCTTTCTTGTCACTCATTACGACGAGCTCCTGTAAATAATATGTCTTGTGAACGTCCATTATCCGGAGCGACAAATATAGAGCCTCGAATTGTTTTGTCAACGTTGCATACTTTGGCGTTTTAGCGTTTAGAGGTGGTGAAACCGGTTAAAAATTGGTCGTCTTGGCTGCCGAAACGATGGTTTGCTCCGAAATGGGGCAGAATAGCCAAATGTGAGCATTGAATTGCCATATTTTGGCGCCGAAAGTTCGCTAAGCGCTTGAAAAAACATTTTTTTGCACCGCGGAAACGTCCTCCGAAGCGGTTTGTAATTGCCCTGTGATGGCCCTATAATGCGCGGCGTTTCCGCTATGCACGGTATTCACACTATATATAGTGTCTATTGTAGTGTTTCTGCCGTGCTCCGGTATCGCCGTTTGGTCGTACCAATGGGAAAGACGTAGCTCCACATCCTTTTAATCGCCCGCGCAAGCCGGGCCAGAAAAAGTGTGAATAACCGTGAACGATAAACGACCCGTAAACCTTGATATTGGGACGATAGCGCTGCCTGTCACCGCGATCGCGTCCATCCTGCACCGTGCGAGTGGTGCATTTATATTCTTCGCCGTAGCCATCCTCTTTGCCCTTTTGGGTCAAAGCCTTAGCGGCCCTGAAGGCTTTGCCGCCGCCCAGGAGTGTTTAGACTCCTTCATCGGCAAATTCTTAGTGTGGGGTACGCTGGCTGGCATCATTTACCACTCTGCAGCCGGTGTTAAGCACCTGGTGATGGATGCCGGTATCGGTGAATCCATGGAAGGCGGTGTGCGCGGTGCGCAGATCGTGTTCGTCACATCAGCAGTTCTGATCGTTATTGCGGGGTTGTGGGTATGGTAAAGGCAGTGACAAGTTTTGGCCGTAGCGGCCTGTCAGACTGGCTGGTACAACGGGTCAGCGGCGTTATTCTGCTGGTGTTCGCACTGGTTATGGTCTGCAAGCTCGGCTTCGGTGGCGAGCTAACCTACGAAGGCTGGAAAGCCTTTTTTGACAGCATCGCTATACAGGTGCTGACCACGGCGGCGCTGTTGTCGCTGGTAGCTCACGGCTGGATCGGTATGTGGTCAATCTCCACTGACTACTTTACCGAGCGCCTGATGGGGCCCAAAGGCACCGTCATTCGTCTGGCTTTCCAGGCATTGTGTGCTGTTGTGCTGTTTACTTACCTCGTCTGGGGTTTGCGGATTCTGTGGAGCTGATCAATGAGTAAGATTCGAACAATTTCTTTCGACGGCGTGATCGTCGGTGGCGGCGGCGCCGGTATGCGCGCTGCTCTGCAATTGGCCCAGTCCGGCTACAAGACTGCGGTAATTTCCAAGGTATTCCCAACCCGTTCACACACGGTTTCAGCTCAGGGTGGTATCACCTGTGCGATCGCCAGTAACGACCCGAACGACCAGTGGGAATGGCACATGTACGACACCGTCAAGGGCTCCGATTACATCGGTGACCAGGACGCGATCGAATACATGTGTTCCGTGGGCCCTGAAGCTGTATTTGAGCTGGACCATATGGGCTTGCCATTTTCCCGTACTGAGGAAGGCCGTATTTACCAGCGTCCTTTTGGTGGTCAGTCCAAGAATTTTGGTGAGGGCGGTCAGGCTGCCCGTACCTGTGCTGCAGCTGACCGTACCGGTCACGCGCTGTTGCACACCCTGTATCAGGGCAACCTGAAGAACAACACCGTGTTCTTTAATGAGTGGTACGCCACCGATATCGTCAAGAATCAGGACGGTGCCGTTGTCGGCGTTATCGCCATCTGTATTGAAACCGGCGAAGTGGTTTACGTGAAATCGAAAGCCACCGTATTTGCTACCGGCGGTGCTGGTCGTATCTACGCCTCTACCACCAACGCTCACATCAACACCGGTGACGGTATCGGGATGGCGCTGCGCGCAGGCTTCCCGGTGCAGGACATCGAGATGTGGCAGTTCCACCCGACTGGTATTGCCGGCGCGGGCGTTCTGGTTACCGAAGGTTGCCGTGGTGAAGGTGGATACCTGATTAACAAGGACGGCGAGCGTTTCATGGAGCGTTATGCGCCCAACGCCAAGGACTTGGCCGGCCGTGACGTGGTAGCCCGCTCGATGGTTCTTGAGATTCTCGACGGTCGCGGTTGTGGCCCCGAAGGCGATCACGTCTTCCTGAAGCTTGATCACCTGGGTGAAGAGGTTCTGGAAAGCCGTCTGCCCGGTATCTGTGAGCTGAGCCGCACTTTCGCCCACGCTGATCCGGTCAAAGAGCCGATTCCAGTGGTTCCAACCTGTCACTACATGATGGGTGGTATTCCAACGAATATTCACGGCCAGGCCCTGACGCTTGATGCCAATGGCGAAGAGCAGGTTATTCCCGGTCTGTACGCCTGTGGTGAAGTGGCATGTGTATCTGTTCACGGCGCCAACCGTCTCGGCGGCAACTCGCTGCTGGATCTGGTGGTGTTTGGCCGAGCCTCTGGTCTGCATATTGAGAAGTCGCTACGCGAAGGCATTGAAATGCGCGATGCTACCGATACCGATATTCAGGCGGCGGCAGCCCGTATCCATGCGCTGGATAACACGTCTGGTGGCGAGAGTGTTGCAGCACTGCGCAAAGAGCTGCAGAACACCATGCAGAATCACTTCGGCGTATTCCGCAACGAGAAATTCATGCAGGAAGGCATCAAGAAACTGGCCGATCTGCGCGAGCGCATCAACAATGCTCACCTTGAAGATAAGAGCATGGCCTTCAACACGGCCCGTATCGAGGCGCTTGAGCTGCACAACCTGTTTGAAGTGGCTGAAGCGACGGCGGTTGCCGCCGAAGCGCGTAAGGAAAGCCGCGGTGCGCACGCCCGTGAAGACTACACAGAGCGTGACGACGAGAACTGGCTGTGTCACTCCATGTACTTCCCCGGTGAAAAACGTGTGGGTAAACGCGCTGTGAACTTCGCGCCGAAAACCCGCGAAGCGTTTGAACCGAAAACACGTACCTACTAAGTCGGGGAGATCAAAGAATGTTGCAAGTAAGTCTGTACCGCTACAACCCTGAGGTTGATCAAGAGCCGTACATGCAGGACGTTGAGGTCGATACCGGCGGTAAAGATCTGATGGTGCTGGATGTGCTGGAGCTGCTGAAAGCGCAGGATCCAAGCCTTGGCTATCGCCGCTCCTGCCGTGAAGGTGTGTGTGGTTCTGATGGCATGAACATTAATGGCAAGAATGGACTGGCCTGTATCATGCCACTGTCTGAGGCGCTGAAGGGCGGGAACAAGCTGATTCTGCGTCCGCTGCCCGGTTTGCCGGTTATCCGCGACCTGGTTGTCGACATGGCGCTGTTCTACAAGCAGTACGAGAAGGTTAAGCCGTACCTGATCAACGATACCCCGGCGCCGGCCATCGAGCGATTGCAGTCGCCCGAAGATCGCGCCAAGCTCGATGGTTTGTACGAGTGTATTCTCTGTGCGTGCTGTTCTACATCGTGTCCGTCGTTCTGGTGGAACCCGGATCGCTTTATCGGCCCGGCTGGTCTGCTGCAGGCCTACCGTTTCCTGGCTGATAGCCGCGATACGGCCCAGAAGGAGCGATTGGCCAACCTGGATGATCCGTTCAGCGTTTTCCGTTGCCACGGTATCCAGAACTGTGTGAATGTGTGCCCTAAAGGTCTGAACCCGACCCGCGCAATTGGCCATATTCGCAATATGCTGCTGGCTAACGCCACCTGAGTCAGTAGTTAAGTTTGTCAGGTATTTTATTGTAATACTTGAAATTCCGGCCCAGAGTGGCATTGTTGTCTTTGGGCCGGAACGCCTGTCTTGACTGACCTCAGTTGAGCGAGCGCAGTACGTCTACAATAGAAAAGAGGAACCGAATAACCCCAGCGGTTATCTGTATAATTCAGTCGGTTCTCGTGATAGCCCCACCCGCATTCGGGGGAGAGCGGTGGGCGTTGCGCGAAGCGGTTCAAAGCGGATACCGCGTTTGAAGCAGGTGAAAATCCATGCAAAAAGGCTCGATGGAGTTGCTTTGGAGCAGTTCCCATATTTCGGGTGGAAATGCCGAGTACGTCGAACAGATGTACGAAACATTCCTGACAGATCCAAATGCCGTACCAGAGGTATGGCGAAACTATTTTGAAAAACTCCCGCGCGTTACCGAGCAGGTCGTTCGTGACATACCGCATTCGCCGGTACGCGAACATTTTGCCAATCTGGCGAAGGTTAAAGTTCGTCCTTCAGCCGCGGCAGCCAGCCCCGTCTCTGATCACGAGCGCAAGCAGGTTCGTGTTATTCAACTTGTCAGCGCCTACCGTCAGCGCGGCCATCAGAAGGCCAAACTCGACCCGCTGAATCTTTGGCAGCGACCGCCGGTCGCAGACCTTGATCTTCATTACCACCAACTCAGCGACGCTGATCGTGACACCGTGTTTCAGACCGGCAGCCTGTTTATCGGTAAGGATCAGGCAACGCTCGGCGAAATCCATGAGGCTCTGGAGCGTACGTACTGCGGTACCGTGGGCGCGGAGTTCATGCATATCGTCAATACTGAAGAGCGTCAGTGGATTCAGCAGCGTATGGAAAGTGTACGCTCGCGTCCCGAGTACGGATCAGACGTTAAACACCATTTGTTGGAACGCCTGACTGCGGCCGAGGGTCTGGAAAAATCCTTGGGTTCTAAGTTTCCGGGTACCAAGCGCTTTGGTCTAGAGGGCGGTGAAAGCCTGATTCCGATGATGGATGCCATGATCCAGCGTGGTGGCGCCTACGGTAACAAGGAAATTGTTATCGGCATGGCTCACCGTGGTCGCCTTAACGTACTGGTCAACATACTGGGCAAAAACCCCGGTGAACTGTTTGACGAGTTTGAAGGCAAGGCTCGCTACCAGGGTTCGGCCGATGTGAAGTATCACCAGGGCTTTTCCTCCAATGTGATGACCAGTGGTGGCGAAGTGCATCTGGCGCTGGCGTTTAACCCGTCTCATCTGGAAATTGTTTCGCCAGTGGTGGAAGGGTCGGTGCGCGCCCGTCAGGATCGTCGCGACGATGAAGTGGGCGACAGTGTCATGCCGATTGTCATGCATGGTGATGCCGCGTTTGCGGGGCAGGGCGTGGTCATGGAAACCTTCCAGATGTCGCAGACCCGCGCCTACCGCACCGGCGGCACGGTTCATATCGTGATCAACAACCAGGTGGGTTTTACCACCAGTTGTCCGGAAGATGCGCGCTCCACCGAGTACTGTACCGATGTTGCAAAAATGGTGCAGGCACCCATCTTCCATGTGAACGGTGATGATCCCGAAGCGGTATTGTTTGTCAGCCAGCTGGCCGTGGACTTCCGTCAGGAATTCAAAAAAGACGTCGTTATCGATCTGTTGTGCTACCGCCGTCGCGGCCATAATGAGGCCGACGAGCCGTCTGGTACGCAGCCGCTGATGTACGCCCAGATCAAACAACAAAAATCGACACGTGAGCTTTATGCTGCCTCGTTGATTGAGCAGGGCATTGTCGACAAAGAAGGCGTCGACACGATGGAAACCGAATACCGTGCCGCGCTTGACGAAGGTAAGCACGTGGTCAAAAGTCTGGTCATGGAGCCTAACAGCGGCATGTTTGTCGACTGGCGGCCCTTTATTGGACATGACTGGGGTGCACCCGGCGATACCACCTTTGAAGAAAAGCGTCTGCGGGAACTGGCTAACACCATCAACACTATTCCCGAAGGCTTTTCACTGCAGCGTCAGGTCTCCAAGATTTACGAAGATCGTCGCAAAATGGCAGCCGGCGCCACGCCCATCAATTGGGGGTTTGCCGAAACGCTGGCCTACGCCACGTTGCTGGAGCAAGACTACGCCGTGCGTATTACCGGCCAGGACGTAGGGCGCGGTACCTTCTCTCACCGCCACGCGGTGCTGCACAGCCAGAAAGATGGTCAAACCTATACGCCGCTCAAGCACGTTTCTGAAAATCAGCCGCGATTTACCATTTATGACTCGCTGCTGTCGGAAGAGGCGGTACTGGCTTTTGAATACGGTTACGCCACAACCCAGCCCAATACCCTGGTGATCTGGGAAGCCCAGTTTGGCGACTTTGCCAATGGTGCCCAGGTGGTCATTGACCAGTTTATCAGCAGCGGCGAGTTCAAGTGGCAGCGGCTGTGTGGCCTGACCATGCTGTTACCACACGGCTATGAAGGACAGGGCCCCGAGCACTCGTCGGCGCGTCTGGAGCGCTTCATGCAGCTGTGTGCAGAGCACAATATGCAGGTCTGCGTACCTTCCACACCGGCGCAGGTTTATCACATGCTGCGTCGGCAGATGGTTCGGCCTATGCGTCGGCCGCTGATCGTCATGTCGCCGAAAAGTCTGCTCCGTCACAAGGATGCGGTCTCCACGATGGAAGAGCTGGCCAACGGTAGCTTCCAGACGGTCATTGACGAGGTGGATAATCTCGACAAGAGCAAGGTTAAGCGCCTGATTCTGTGCAGCGGCAAGGTCTACTACGACCTGTTGGAAAAGCGCCGCGAGCACGAAAAAAACGATATTGCGATTGTGCGTATGGAGCAGTTGTATCCCTTCCCATACGATCGCCTCAAAGAGGTGATTGGTGGCTACCCGAACCTGAAAAAAGTGGTTTGGTGCCAGGAAGAACCGCGCAACCAGGGGGCCTGGTACAACAGTCGTCACCGGATACTGCGCGTTGTGCACAGTTTCCGCCCGGACAAGAACCTGTTGCTGGGCTACGTGGGGCGCGACCCTTCGGCCTCGCCTGCGGCCGGTTATGCGGCACTCCATTTGGAGCAGCAGACTCGCTTCATACACGAAGCGCTAAGAATAGAAACACACTGACAACCCGGTATTGGTATTTAAGGAATTCTGATGACAACCGAAATCAAGGCACCCACTTTTCCCGAGTCAGTGGCCGATGGCACCATCGCGACCTGGCACAAGCAGCCCGGTGAGGCCTGTAAGCGCGATGAGCTGCTTGTTGATATCGAGACTGACAAAGTTGTGCTGGAAGTGGTTGCTCCAGCTGACGGCGTCGTCGAAGAAATTGTAAAAGCTGAGGGTGAGACTGTCCTGAGCGACGAAGTGATAGGTCGATTCAAGGAAGGGGCCAGCGGCAGTGCATCTGCTGACAAGGCCGAGACCAAGAAAGAAGACGAGCCCAAGACGGAAGAATCTGCGCCGGCAAAATCGGCCGAGGATCTGAAAGTCAGTCCGGCGGCGCGCAAAATGATCGAAGAAAACGGTCTGGACGCTGCGGCTATCACGGCAACAGGCAAGGGCGGTCTGATTACCAAGGAAGACGTTGTTTCCCACATGGAGCAACCCAAGGCGACAGACAAGCCTGAGGCGGCTGCCAAGGCCACGTCCTCGCAAGCGCCGGAAAAAGCCTCACTGGATAATCTGGTGGTGGGTGAGCGCGTCGAAAAACGCGTGCCAATGACCCGGATGCGCGCCC